>JABDKS010000163.1 GCA_013002105.1 Pirellulaceae bacterium
CACATCGTCGACGGGAAAGAAACCCATGGTCGCACCGTATTCGGGTGCCATGTTAGCGATCGTCGCTCTGTCAGCAACGCTCATTTCATTCATGCCGGTGCCAAAGAATTCGACGAATTTTCCCACGACACCTTCGTCACGCAAAATCTCGACGACGCGCAGAACCATGTCCGTCGCGGTCGCGCCCGGCGGGATGGCACCAGTCAATTCAAACCCGATGACTTCGGGCATCAACATGTACAGCGGTTGACCCAGCATGTTGGCTTCCGCTTCGATGCCGCCTACACCCCACCCCAAAACACCGAGTCCATTGATCATCGTCGTGTGGCTGTCCGTGCCAACCAGCGTGTCCGGCAAGGCGACAGGGCCATCATCAGTCTCTTTGATTGCCACAACATGGGCCAAGTATTCCAAATTGACTTGGTGAACAATTCCGACATTGGGTGGAACGACGCGGAAGTTGTCAAAGGCTTGTTGTCCCCATCGCAGGAACTCATAGCGTTCGCGATTGCGTTGGAATTCGATTTCGACATTCTTTGGCAACGCTGTGTCGCTGCCGAAAAAATCGACCTGAACTGAGTGGTCAATCACCAAGTCGACTGGAATCAGCGGGTTGATTTTTTCCGGGTCGCCACCCAATCGGTCCATTGCCGAACGCATGGCGGCTAGATCAACGACGGCCGGGACCCCGGTGAAGTCTTGCAGGACGACCCGATACGGCTTGAAGGGAACTTCTTGTTTGGCAGGTGCCGCAGCGTTCCAAGCGGCCAAATTCTTGACATCATCCTGGGTCACCAAGAAATCGTCGCAATTGCGAAGAACGGATTCCAGCAGGACTCGGATCGAAAACGGTAGCTGGTCAACCTTTCCCAGCCCCGCATCTTGCAGCTTGCTCAATCGGTACAGCGTGGCGTTGCCATGGCCGGTATCGAACTGGTCACGGGCCCCAAATGGATCGAAACTCACTGGGCTACTCTCGTCGTATATACGGGAAATCATTGAAATTACACGCTACGCAGTGTAGCGATCGTCGCCGGAATTGTCGCTGGGCGGCGTTTTGCCCTGGCTGGGGGCTGACGCGGTGGTGGCAATTTGGGGCAAGTTTAACGATGCTTCCGGTTCTCGTGGTCATCCCGAATCTATGGCGCCGATATCTCCATGCATCCAGTCGATTTCCAACGAGATTTCAAATGAAACGTCCTCGCCCCGCACGTCAAGTCCCGCAGGTTCGCCGAACCTCTCGAGCTCTCCTGGGCCTGGCCATCGCCAGCGGAATGCTCTTGATCCACCAGACCGCAGACGCCTGTGACGCATGCGATTCCGGCGTGGTTTCTTGTGACTCCTGTGACCCCAGTCGCAGTATTGGTATCCCCGGCAATCCGATTTACCGAACGCTCGACGCGGTTGCCGGTCGCGTGGAAAAACTCCTCGCGTTTGACAAGTGTAACACCAGTGGTTGTGACGTTGGCGGCTGTGACATACAGGGTTGTGACGATGCCTGTGACGCCGCCATGATTCATGAGTTAATGGTGCCGATGCCGCCGACAAGCGTCCCTGCTCCCTACGTGGATGCGAACGAATATGGCTCGCCCGATTCATCGAATCACTCCGGACTGGATGCGCCCGTCATTATGTCTGAGCCGGTCATTGTGTCACCGCAGATTCAATCTCATGACGCGGTCCCATTGCGAACCGAAGGCCAATCATTTGGCGACTACAACGCGATGCCCTATGAGGCCGAAACCGGTCAAGGTGCTTTGGATGCCGCGCAAGCGAATCCGGCGACACCGGACAACGCCCCGATCGATCGCTTGCCCGAAGTAACGATACCAACGCCGGATCCCAGCCCCAACGCGACTCCACCGGCGAGCAACGATAACAACGAAGGTTCGATATTCGACACGTTGGATGACCCATTCGGGGATGATGCTCGCGCGTTACCACAGCCGTATCGCACGATTCGACCCAGCAATTATCGACCCAGTAATCAGCAGCGCAGCAATCAACAACCTAGCAACTATCAACGCAGCAAAAGTCCGGAACCACTGCGATTGCAGGCACCCGCGTTGCGTTCGCAAACGCAGACTCGACGTGCCGCGACCAAAGGAATCGCACGCGCAGCGGGACACCGATCAGCGAGTCAACAAGCCCAAGGCAACCAACGTCCTGTGGCTAACCAAACGCATGTACATACTCCCGCACACCGTGTCACGTCGCTGCAACCCGCACCGCAACCCAAAAATGTGATGCAGCAACGCAGCGTCTCGATGATGCGACACGCGGTGGGTCAGCCTCACGCGGCGGCGCGTCTGGGTTCACTGCCGTCGCAGCCGATCGCTGCACGAGAAGCCGCAAGCGGCACTCAGGCAAAGCAAGTCTCTCACCAGCACGCACGTGTGAGTCCGCATCCGGCAACACATCGCAACCCAGCGTCAGTCGCGAAACCTGCCTTGACGAAAAAAACCGGCACGAACAGAGTCGGCACGAGTCGGGCCGCAACGTCACGTGCGGTAGCGTCGTCGTCGGCCGTCCATCGACACGGTGTGAATCGTGCGTCGCATACGCATGGTCACACGCACCAGCATGCCCGATCACACCAGCATTTCCGATCGCACCAGCCAAATTCTGCGCAGCCAACTCCAACGCTGCGTCCGGTTGCGATGCCGGTGCCACGAGCCAATGCCCGCCCGGCAACCGGTCAGCGGCACTCCAATGCCGCGTACTCGGCATACGGCCACACCACAAATCGCTAGTGCTACCGAACAACG
>JABDKS010000190.1 GCA_013002105.1 Pirellulaceae bacterium
GGTTGTGTTTGCGTCATGGTAACGATCGCGGACGGTCGTCATCAGTAAACGACTCGTTTCGTCATACAACATCTCGCTTTGACTCATCACAACGTTACTGTCGACACTGACCGGATCGTCATTGCCAACGCCATCATAGTAGGCCTGATAGGTTTTCTCCGTACGGCCAATGGCATCGTACTTGGTCTTGGTGAACATCTGGCTACCGGGTGACGTGGATTTGATCACGCGACCAGCCGCGTCATACCAGGTATTGGATTCCAGGTAGTTGGTTAGGCCACCAATATTGTTGACTCCGAACTCCAGCGTCCTGTAGACCCGGCCACGATCGTCGAAGAGCGTTACGCTTTTGCCGATCAGTACCTGGAACGCGGCCTCGCTGTATCGGCTCGTAGTCGTTGTTCTGCCCAGATTGTCGAGAATTGCTTCCTGCAAGAACTCATACGTTCCGTCGGTTGATGTCGTCTTGTATTGACGGTCCCGGAAGTCATATTCGTAGGTCGTCCAACGATCATCGGCACTGTCGCTGGTAACCAGTTGCACCGATCTGGTCAGATTGCCGTTGAGGCCATTGGTAGTTTCATCATACTCGTTGTATGAAACCATCTTCATATTGTTTTGCAGTGAACCACCGTTGCTGTCGGGATACTGATCGGTGGCACCGGAATCATCGGTTCCGACCCAGGTCTGGGTGACCTGGCCGCGGCGATCGAAAACGGTGCGGGTAATCGTCCCGGCAGGCGATTTAATCTTATTCTGGCGACCAACAGCGTCGTAACCATAGGTGGTTCGGCTGTAGTGCGTGTTCAAGAAGCCCTCACCATTGGGGCCTTCATTCTCAGCCGGAATATCGTGGTACGTTCGTGACTCAATCATTCGCCCCCGATCGTCATACCGCTGTTGGGACCAACGAATCCAGGATGACTGCGGAAAGGAGTCTGCAGAAGTCAGAATTCCGTGAGATTCAACGCTCGTTCCTCGAGTGGCAACAATCGAATCAACCGTCAAGCCATCTTCGCTGCGGCGATTGATGGTCACGGGATTGGTTAATGCGCCGCCGCCAAGCGAGTTGATGCCTTGCGCGGTCCAGGTTTCATACTCGCCAATGTAGACCGTCCAAGTCACCGTTCGAATCGTACTGCCTTCGAAGTCGTGGGCAGGGCCTTCCATCTCAGTCGTACGGCCACGATCATCGACCGTGTAATCAGTGGTGATATCCAGTCCACCAACATCCTGGACCATTTGTGTTCTGGCACCGGTCGCGACGTCATAACTGTACTGAGTTTCCGCTCCAACCGCATCCGTCTGGCTACTCATGCGGCCCAGTTCGTCGTATTCCGCGATCGTTGTGTCCGTTTGTGGGTGACCAATGCCATTTTGGCTTGCATCAACGTCCGGCAGAAAGGTCGTAATCTTGCTGGGCTGCAAGGTATCGCTGTACCACAGGTATTCGAAACGGGTGTCGACAGGATCGCCAGTTCCAGTATCACTGCGATAAACGGTTCTCTTGCTGACCGGATAGATGGTTCTGGTTTCGTTGCCGCTGCCGTCCTGTTTGATGTAGTACTCCGTTTTTGTCAAATCGATTGGTGGCCCACTGGCTCCTTCCTGGACTCGAGTCTGTTCCACTCGATCTTCAACCCCTCCACCGGTGGTCTCCGTTGCCGTTGTCGTTGTGTAATAAGTCGTTAACTCAATCAATCCATCGTTTGCTTTGACCTGCACGTTCAAATCATCGTATGAATCGTCGTAGGGCGTGCCCGACATGTCGATCGCCGACGGTGGCCGAGTTTCGATTCTCCGGCCGTTGTCGTTGTAAACGAAATGGTGAATCCACCGACCCGTGCCAGGCGCATCCTCCTGGTCCTCGATCAGAATGTCCCCACCGACGAAGTTCGAATAAACCGTTTTGATGATGCCATCTTCGGTGGTGTACGTCGCTTTGCGATACCAGTCGTTGTAGTGGTCGGAGGTCAGCTCATTCCAGTTGCCATTGAAAGCCAATGTTATTTCATTGGTCACATCGCCGGCTTGCTGCTCAACCTTGGTTACTTGCCGATCTGAATCGTATTCAAGATAGACACCGGCGTAGCCGGCCAGCACACCATCGCTCAATGTATCTGGATCAGTAACTTGTTCTTGGGTCACAGCGTTCTGATACTCTTCGGGCGACAACTTGAACTTCAGCCCATGTTTCAAACCGGTCGAACC
>JABDKS010000197.1 GCA_013002105.1 Pirellulaceae bacterium
TTGTTCAGCAGCTTCGACATAATGGTGACTCCATTCACAGGCAATTGACAATCAGATTGCGGAATGAAATCAGAATCTGCTAGAAAAGCACCACCCCAAAAGACCCTTAAAGCCCTGGGCCAGGACCCGTCCTGGCAACGTGGTGCCACCACAGGTCCTGGGCCGACACGGAATCAAACCTGTTCTCGCGCAAACGGAGCCGCGATGGATAGGGTCGCCTGTTTTTGGGTGATGGGATGGGTCACTGCTGCTGAGAAAGGATCGCGCGAGCGGCGCGCAGTCCGCTGTTCATTGCACCGTGGATGCTGGGTGTTTCGCGGTGATCGCCGCAAAGATAGATACCTTCGGCTGCACCGATTGCTGGGCCGTCGACCGGTTTGATCACCGTCTGTAGATCGGTTTTTGGTAGCCCGTAAGGGATGCGGTAGACGTGTCGTCGTTGCCAGGTGTCGACTGCTTCGCCAAACCAGCCTCGCAATTGAACACGGATCGCTTGATCCAATTCTGCCGTTTCATCGTTTTGTCGCTCATCGGCGACGCTGACACTGATCAGCGACTTGTCTGCCGGCGCGTACTCTTTGGCGATGTTGCTCAAGACGACGGCGGTCTGCACAGGCCCGGATTCATCACCACGCAGCATCAATAACTTGCGAGTGTCCGAGACGCTATCAGCACTGTAATAGATCGTCGTTGCCGAACTCCATTGAGTGTCCACGTCCTGGCGACCAAGCAGTCGGGCCGCTGCGCTGCTTTCGGTTGCCATGACCACGTACTGCGCTGACAGGGTTTCGCCGTTCGACAAGGTCACCGTGTGATGGGATTGCGATTGGTCAGGAGGTTGCAGTGAAGTCACCGTGCTTTGCAAACGCAGCGTTCCGTTGGGAAGCGCCTCGGCCAGTTGTCGGGCAATCGCGGCCATCCCGTCGGCCGGCACGGCGATGTCGCCGGCAGCGAACATGCGGAAAACGAATTCGAGCATTCGACTGGACGTTTGCAACGATTCATCTAGAAAGACACCGCCCAGAAACGGCCGAAAAAACCGGTCGATCATCCCTTGGCTGAATCCATCTTTTTCGAGCCGTTCGATGGTCGGCTGATCGACGCGGCTGTACAGGTCGTCGAGTGAACCTCGTTTGCTGTCGCGACGCACTTTGGCAATTCGCAGCTTATCGGCGAGCGTCCCGACGGGACTCAACACCGTACCGATGGCTTGGGCCGGTCGTCGCCAGGGATCCCCCAATACAGAGAATTTGCCATTCATGCGAACCAGTGCGCCCGGATCAAAGACACGCAGCCGGAGCGCATCGTAGTCCAGTAATTCGCGACACGCGGGATACGCCGTCAGCAGGACTTGAAAACCATGATCCAACGTGTAGCCGTCGACGCAGTCCGTTCGGATGCGTCCGCCGACGCGATCGGTCGCTTCGAGCACGACCAAGGATTTTCCGGCGCGAGCTAACGTGACGGCGCAGGAGAGTCCCGCAGCACCGGCACCAATGACAATCACATCCAAAGGATTCACAGCAGACAACGGTTGAGGTTCCTGTAGAGCCAAGTTCACGAAGGTCCTAGCGGAAAAGTTAATCCACCAGATAGCCCATCGAAGTCAATTTCTCTGTCAACACTCGTTTGGGTTGATAGTCGCCGTGGACCAATCGAATGCGTTTGGGTGGTTCGTCCATGTCGGCGACAAAGTTCAACAAGTCGGCTTGATCGGCATGTGCCGAATAGCCCTGGATGCGATGAATGTCGGCTTGAACATCGTACTTGCGACCATCCAGTCGAACCCATTCACTCCCGCGGATAAGGTAGTGTCCCGGGGTGCCGCTTGCTTGGTAACCGACAAAAACGATGTCGGTGCGTGGATCGCCCAAAAAGCGTTTCAGATAATTCACCACGCGGCCACCGGTGCACATCCCGCTACCGGCGATCACGATCGCTGGTAGTTCGTGCTTTTCGATGTAATCGACCGTGGACTTGTGTTCGCGGTGATCGCCGACGGTAACCAGATTTTCAAAAACCAAAGGCTGCTGGTCGGGACCGGACGCATGCTGTGCTTCTTCGTCCCAATACTCTCGCATGTCTTTGTACAACTGCGTAAAGCGTGATGCCAACGGCGAGTCGACGATCACGTCGATTCTCTTTAACATCGATTTGCCTTCGGATCGTTGAACGCGTTCAAAGATACGATTGAGTTCGTAAAGCAATGATTGCGTTCGTCCCAGGCTAAAGGCTGGGATGATGGTCACACCCAAATCTTTCAGTGTGTGGCGAATCACCTTTTCGAGCACCTCTTCGCGGCTTTCCAAGCTTGGATGCAGCCTGTCGCCGTAGGTGCTTTCGAGCACGAGCCAGTCGGCTTTGGGAGGACTGGTTGGTTTTTTCAATAGGGGGTCGCTGCCGGCACCCACATCACCGGAAAAAACCACCCGCTCACCGCGAGGCAAATCGACTTCAAAGATCGTTGATCCCAATACGTGTCCCGCCGGCCGGAGCCGAATCTTGACGCCGTCGTCAATCTCCTGCCATTGATGGTAGGGTAGCGGCACGAGCGATTGGCCAATGTGCTCCAAGAACTTTTTGATCAGGCGCCGCGATCGGGTAAATCCGATCCGCAACGCATCTTCGATCACGAGCGGTAACAGCTTCGCCGTCGGTTGACTGCAGTAAATCGGTTTGTCAAAGCCAGCAGCCAGCAGATACGGAACACGACCGACATGATCGATGTGCACATGTGTCAGCAACAGACATTGAATGCCTTTGAGAGAAAACTCGATTTCCGGATTGGGATGCTTTCTCGCCTCGTCACCCTGAAAAATACCGCAATCGACCAGTAAGCTTTTTCCATCGTCCCATTGGAGTTGATGGCACGATCCTGTCACGCCTTCGTGGGCACCATGGTGAATGAGTTTCATGAGGTTGGCTTTGGGCGGCAACGGGCAGGATGCCAAGAGATTAACAAGCCGACGGTGGCGAACCAACCGGACTCGCCTGACGCGAATGCCACGCTTTTATGCGGAATGATGGTGTGAGGTAGAAGCTGAAAAGTGGCTGTTTTACGGCTGTTTTGTTAGCTGGGACCGAACGTGTCACACGATCGGCGATTTCAAAACAGCCGGGGCAATCGCCCCGGTGATTACTGAAACCACCAATAGGAATTCATGATGGCAAAATATTACGTTCAATCCGGCACCATGCGTACGATCGTCCAAGCCGAATCAGGTCGCCGAGCCGCCCTGTGGGCTGTTCATCAAGCCATGCAGCAGGTGCTGCCCATTGAGGATGCCGATGGCATTTCACCGCAAACCAAAAGTGATTCGGTCGGTGATACCGGCGTGGCCGTATTGTCGACCAACGTATTGGTCAGCGAAAGAGGATTCGATAACAGTGACGCGACGACACTGCCCACCTTGGAGGTCGTTAACGAGTGGAATCAATTAGTGATGACTCTCGATCGACTTGAGCGAATGCTGCATGCTGCCGCGTAGCGGATTGTCAGAAAAGTCGGGCCGGGCAGAGTCGGGCAGAGAAGCGATGGGGGATAGGGCAGCGTAGGGCGAGGTCGTTCGGAAGGGACCACGTTTGAAAGGCCGAATGACGTTGTCTACTTTTTCAAGTATCCGGCGCTGGTTTGAAAATAGCGGTGGCGGCGTTGGATGCCCTCGTCGGCGGCCTGAGTTGCCGCCTGCAGGTCTTCGAGGTTCGCTTGACAGAAACGACAGCCGATATCGTCGAGATGAAATGCAATGTAGTCGGCTTGCTCAGCCGTCAACGTCCCCAGAACATATTGTCCCAATTCTGTCCGATCGGGACAGGACAATCGGGCTCGTCGCCAGATCGCGCTGATCGTATGCAAACCCGCGGTTTCGCGACCCTGGACTTGGACCAATCGTTGACGTAGTTGGTCGTCGTCTCGCAACGATTGCTCCAATTGCGAGCAACGATCTGCTGGCAATGCCTCCTCCAGAAAAGCAGCCAAATCAGCGTCGGTGAATTCGCTCATGGTGTTTCCGTCGCGTGGTTTCCGCGGATTGTTATCCGTCAAAACGACTCAGGCACAGGGTTACGTTTTGCCCGCCGAATCCGAAACTATTGTTCAGCGCGTACTGAACATTCGCCTCGCGTGCTTGATTGGGAACATAATCCAAATCGCAGTCCGGATCGGGGTTTTCGTAATTGATCGTCGGTGGCAAGACACCATCGCGGATCGTCAGCAGGCAGACGATCATTTCGGTCACGCCGGCAGCAGCAATCAAGTGTCCCATCATGCTCTTCGTGCTGCTGACCGGAGTCTTGGCAGCCTCGTCACCAAAAACTTCGTGACAGACGCGTGATTCGACTTTGTCGTTGACGGTGGTGCTGGTGCCGTGTGCATTGACGTAATCGATGTCTGACGGGGTTAGTTTGGCATCAGCGATCGCCATTCGCATCGCAGCGATACCACCGTGCCCGTCGGGTGGAATGTCAGTGATTCGATAGGCATCTGCTGTGGTTCCGTAGCCGGCGATCTCGCCGTAGATATGTGCGCCGCGAGCTTGTGCTGATTCTAAGTCTTCGAGGATAACCATGGCGGAACCTTCGCCGAGCACAAAACCGTTTCGCAGGCGATCAAACGGGCGGCTCGCTTTGGTCGGTTCATCATTACTTTCGCTCAACGCGGTCAGCAAATTAAAACCGGTCACGCCAAAGGGATGTATCATGCTGTGCGTTCCGCCGGCCAACATGACATCAGCATCACCGCGACGAATGATTTCGGTCGCTTCGCCAACCGCTTGGCTACTGGCGGCGCAGGCTGTCAGGCAATTGAAATTCGGCCCCTGTGCGTTGAACATCGTGGCCAGGTGGGCCGCCGGCATGTTGGGTTCTTGTTCCAGTTCTTTGACGGGGTTGAGCAACTCAATTCCGCGACTGACAAATTTCGCCGCATCGTATTCGCCGTCGGCCAGTGCGGCCGTCATCATTCGGCTGAACGTCGTGAAATCCTGATTGCCTTCGCCGCTGCCCATGTAGACACCAAAGCGGGTCGGGTCGGTAATCGAATCCATGACGCCACTATCAGCGACTGCTTGTTTGGCGGCACCGGCTGCGAATTTGGTGTGTCGGCCGCGATGCTGCCAAAGTTCGGCCGGTTCACCCGTATCGGTAATGTCCCAGTTCTTCACTTCCGCGCTGATCTTGGTGGGAAATCCACTGGCATCAAAGAGCGTCGTGTAGGCGACGCCGCTCTGGCCTTCTTTGAGTCCAGCCCAAACGGTTGCAGCATCATGCCCCATGGGGTTGATCATTCCGATACCGGTGACGACTACTCGGCGACGCATCGCAGGACTCTCGGGTTGGGGAATTTGCCGTTAGATGTTGTTATAAAACGGAACAGGGGTGCCATCAGGACGGACGGCGACGTGAAAGAAATTCATTAATCGAAGCATCGATTTTAAGTCACCGGGTTTGAACAGTGGCCCGTCGGTAAATCGACCAGGTTCCAGAAACGCGAACATCAAATCGATTTCCGCTTGCAATGTGTCGCCACAGTGGCTGGTGCTGATGACGGTTGCCCCGTCGTTTTGCACGCCATCCATTTTGACTTCGTAGATCAACTGGTCACCGGTGCGTGCCGGTTGATGGAATTTGGCTTTTCCGACTTTCGCCAGCACGACTCGCTTCTCGAACCCGAAATGTTCGGCGACCAGGATGCCGCCCATCTGCGCCATCCCTTCGATAATCAATGTGGGCGGCAGCAACGGAAAACCCGGGCTGTATTCGTCGACGACTTCTTCATCGAGCGTCACATTCTTGATTCCGCGCGCGTGGGATCCGCTGACGAATTCGGTAAATCGATCGACCCAGAACCAACGCATGCGAGGTGCACTCAATGTGAAAAAGGCGAAGGGAAATCAAACGGTGACGCAGGGTCGACCGGTCTGCATTCCTTCGCCATGAAGACTTCGTAATCGGAAGTGGCGAGTATTACTCGCCGACTTTGCTACCGACATAACGGCACAAGTCACCGACAGTCAGCAGGTTGCCAAAGTCTTGAACTCGCGGGTTCTGTTCGAACTGAGACAAGTCGGCCCAAGGCATACGGCTTTTCAGTTCGGTCAAACCATCGGCAGTCACTTTGCCGTCTTGAACATACTGATTGTTTGTCAGGATGTCTTCGGGCGAGAGCTCTTCACGCGGAATGGTGATGTCAAACGCCTTT
This sequence comes from Pirellulaceae bacterium, assembly GCA_013002105.1. The sequence goes on from JABDKS010000197.1 coordinate 6,200, forward strand.
TCGAGCTTGAATACGATGTCCAAAAAGTCGATCGATTCGGCGCCCAAATCTCCAACGAGCGTGGCGTCGGCATTGACTTCGTCATCGTCCACACCCAATGCGTCGACGAGTGACTCTTGGACCTTGGAGAAAATTTCATCTTGCGTCAGTGGCATCGAGTGAATCCTTGCTGGATACGTGGTAGTGGTTTGGAAGATGTAGGGAAATTGGTGCAACTAAGCCGTCACGGCCACGTCACCAAAGAGTTCGTGGAATTGTTTTTTTGCCCGCGTGCGGACGTCGTCGTCGGTACCAACCCGCTCGGGATCGTTGCTACCGCAACGTTCCAAAATCAGTCGGGCCGATACGGTAACGCGGCCTTCTTTTTGTGCTGTTGCTTTGACGGTCACAACGGGACCGACTTCCTTGATCGTTTCGGCTGTGATTTGAAGGGTTTCTCCGGGGGCCAGGAAGTCACCGAACTTGACGCCTCGGACCTCTCTTAGCAAGACCAAAGGGGATTGGAAGTCGTCCCCCGTGCGAATCAGCCACATCGACGCCTGATGAAGGGCTTCAAGCATCATCACGCCCGGCATGACCGGAAAATTGGGGAAGTGGTCCAGAAGGTACTCTTCGTCGGCATGCAACGTCCGCTCGGCCGTGAGCGATTTGCCCGGTCGTAGCGAGGTGATTCGGTCGATTTGGCGGTATTTCATGTTGCCGGGGCAATCTCAAGAGCCCGTCCGAACGTGGTGCGATCATGGCTGGTCGCGTTTTCAGGAAACATACGATACTTCCGGGAAAAAATCCGCTCAACCGTACTTGCCTGAGCTGCCCAGAGGGCCAGCATCAGTTCAGCATGGTCGTCTGCGATCGCTGACCGGATCGCCAAGCCAACCAGGCCAGCCGCCTCAGCAGAACGATTTGGGAAGATCCATGACAGGCCCCCATCTTAGTCACTTCACCGGTTTGTCGAGATCGGTTCAGATTCCGCCGCCACATCCGGGCGATGGCCCGGGTGCCTGGGTTACCCGGTTGGGCCTGTAGAACTGGCATGCCGATTGTCCAATGGTGCGAATTGGCACCTGAGCAACCAGCTCGGTGATCGTGGTGGTGTTGAGCCCAGACCTACCGATTTCTGCCTTTGCGACAAAAAAAATCGGAGAATCGTCCGCTTTCGTTTGCTCCGAACGCCGCCCTGGAATCGTTCAGGTTTCGATGTCGGACTTCTGCACGCCGGCATTTTCGATCGAACCGGCCGCTCCACCGGCTCCGGCTTTGGCAGGACTATCTCGATGTTCACTACGCTTGGCTTGCACGATCACGAGAACGCCGGCGATCAAAAGTGCGGCACCGAGTAGCCGCATCGGCGTTGCAGCCGCTTTGGGATTGCCGAGCCAACCGTAGTGATCCAAAACAATCGCGATCACCGTTTGACCAGTCATCACCGCGGCGAACCAGGGCAGCGATCCGACCTTGGGGACAAAGATCAGCGATGTCGTGACCATCACCACACCAATCGCTCCACCGCACCAGTTCCACCAGGGCAACGCGATCGCCGACGAAGTGAACTGTGGTGGAAACGATCCCGTCGCGACGGAAAGAACAAGGATCAGTGCGGTACCACTTGCAAACGAGATCAGGGCAGCTTGCAGTGGATGCGCGACATTTTGACCAAGTGATCCGTTCACACTTGGCTGCGTCCCCAGTAGACAACCAGCCGCCAACCCGACGATGACGGCCAGCAAGATCAGACCGGGTGATGGCAAGGTTCAGGTTCCTGTTGCAGCGTCACGGCGCTCAGGGCCAGCGACTTCGGGACCGGCATGAAGAATCTTGTTTTGGTCGTCAACAAAAATGAGACGTGGTCGATGTTGATGCAGATCGTCCTGGGGGACGTAGGCATAGGTCGCCAAGATAACCCGATCACCGGGTTGGATCAAATGCGCCGCGGCACCGTTGGCGCAGATATCACTGGACCCCGGTTTGCCGGTGATCGTGTAGGTTTCTAAACGCGATCCGCGTGTAACATTCCAAACGCTAACAGCTTCGTAGGCATGCATGTTGGCAGCCGCCAATAATTCTGGCGGTACCGTGATGCTGCCTTCGTAGTCAACGTTGGCATGCGTGATCGTTGCGCGATGAATTTTCGCAGACAACATTTTACGAAAGGGACCGTTCATCGCTTCTTCATTCACCTAAGAAAGGTTCCAACAGTTCTTGCGTTGACGGGTCACTGATACTTAGTTTCCCGAATCCGCGAACGCATCCGTTTTCGATCGCTGCTTGTTGGTGTTCGTCGTAGTTGGTGACCAGCATAACTGGAACCGAGCCGAGTTCCGGGTCGGCCTTGATTTGTTTGATCACCTCCATGCCGTCGGTATAGTCGCGATCAAGTTTTCGATTGACGGTAACCAAATCGACAGGTTGCTCACGCAAGACTTTCATCGTGTCTTCGGCGCCATGCGTTTGCACGACGGTCGCGTCGAAATGGTTGGTCACCATCTGTCGAATGGAATGAAAGTCGGGTCCGCAGTTGCCGCAGTCGACCAGGATCTTGGACATCGGAATAAAAACAATCGCAAAAAGGGGGGGCTATGTAGAAAGTTAGCGGTGAATGTACAGAAGGCAACCTGTCATCCAAGGGGCCCAATCGGTGGGGCGACCTTGCCTGGGACCGCAAAACGTGCCAGGCACACTGCAAATCACCGATCCAAAGCGTTCCGCTGGGGAACGCCTGAGACCGGTGATCGTTGTGCTCAACAGCACGCCCCACGCGCGACCGCTATGCCGACACGCGGGTTTCTGCTGCGAACAGGTGCGTCAGTCGCCGCTTGTCAGTGATGATGACAAAACGCGGTGCGGGCGATCGACGCTGCTGACCAATGGTTCTACTTTTCGTGACCGATCGCGAACAGTTTGTCTTTGGTGCTGATGTAGATCGTTTCGTTGGCCGCGATGGGTGTGCTGTAAACGCTGCTGCCCATGTTGATCTCTTCGATCGGCTCGTTGTTTTCGGCGCCAAATTCAAAGATCGTGACGTCACCGTCCTCGTCGCCGATGTAAACGTGGCCATCGGCAATCAGTGGGCTGCCCCAGCTTTGGGCCAGCATGTCGTAGGTGAAATGAACGATCGGTTTGCCATCGGATCCTTTCGCATCCAAGCAGTGCACCAGACCTGAAAAGTCAGCGATGTAGAGCACGTTGTCTTTGATCGCGACGGTACCACAACTGCGGTGCATCTCTTCTTCGAAATCAAGCTGACCATCCTCGTTCTGGTCCATCATGCTGTAGTGCCAAACGACCGCCGAGTTGGGGTTGTCGACGGCGACTTCGCCCTTTTCTTCCTCGACAGCCTTGAGCCGCTTGTGAGGAATCGGTACGCGTTTTTCGCCTTCGACCTTCATTGCCAATTGTGACGAAACGTCCCCGCGTTTGGTGGGATCGATGCACCACAAGTGACCTTCGCCTTCGCCGTGTTCGGGGTCTTGTCCCACCGCCACGTAAACCAATCCTTCGTAAACAACCGGCGTGGCGATGATGTTATTACGCGTGCCTTCACCACCGAGTTTCCACTCGGATGTCTTCGGATTGGCATCGAATTTCCAAAGCAATTCGGGCTTGCCGTCCGAGCCACCGTCGGCGCGAAAACTGCACACGATGCCGTCGCCACCGGCGAACAACACTTGGGGGACCCCGTCGAATTCTCCAACCGCGGGACTGGACCATTGACCATGCAAAATGTTCTCGCCGGGTGACTTGTCGGTCCACAAAACCTTGCCGCTATTCTTGTCCATGCAGATGAACGAAGGTGCATCGGGAGCAGGCAAGTTGGTGTGCGATTCGTCTTGGCCGTTACTTGTGTTAACGAACAACAGATCGCCATAGCTGGTCACGCTGCAGGCGGCCATGTTGTGCTGGCTGACACCCAGTTCGGTCATCATGTTGAATACCCAAATAACGTCAGCGTCGCGTTTGTCATTGGGGCCAAGCGATTTGAAGAAACTAACGCGTGGACCGATTTGTTTGACGGTCAAAGTGCGATCGACGCCGCCGAAATTGCCGGTCGCTTTCCACACTTTGCCCGCCGAGACCGTTTCGATTTTGACATCGCCGTCGACCGGTTCACCAGCGTCAGCAAGCATCTGTTTGGCTTGATCGGCCAGCTTTCCTTCGTCCAGTCCAGCCAACGCTGCGGCATGAGCGTCAGCGGTGGGCCCGGCGTTCATAATGTCGACAACGCGGGCTTCTTCGTTTTGAACTTCGCCGTCATCCTCGTCATCATGGAAACCCTTGGTGTCCAGACAGCGGACTTCGCCACGACTGGTGACGAACCAAAGCCGGTCGCCTTCGACCAGTGGGGCACAGCAGATGCCCTGCAGCGGCCAGTCGTGAACGCGGCCAGTAATCAGTTTTTCGCTACTGTGCTGCCACAGAAAGTCACCGTTGGATTCGTCGAATGCCAGCAGACAGCCCAAATCGACTTGGGAGGGGTAACGTTTGAGATGGCCGGCACCATTATTGGTTCCCACATAAACCTGACCGCCGGAGACAACCGGGTTGCCGTACGTCTGGCTACCCAAATTGGAAAACCAGCGAATGTTCTCCGCTTTGCTCTTATCCCACTCGCCGGTTTTTCGATCGAATCGTCCGATGTTCCAGGGCGTTGGCAAATTCTTGACGTTGGGTGTGTTGTTTCGCAAACGTGTCCCACCCCACTGTGGCCAGTCACCACCGGCCTCGAGAACTTTTTTGGGTTCGATAAACTCATTGAATCCAACCAATTTCGTGGAGGCTTCCTCGTCGGTTGTGCTATCGGCTGCTGGTTCTTCGCTTGCTTCGGCGGCCGACAGCGGAGTTTCGATCACGGTGTTGGTGGCCGTGGTCACGTTATCACCATAGGTGGTCACGTTGTCAGATTGAGCCGTGACATTGGTCGTCGACGTACTGGTGCTGACGTTGGTGCTGGCCGGTGGTTTGCAACCACCCAGGACAACAGTAAAGAGGCTGCCAAGCACGGTGGCTCCAAAAATGAACGACCAAGCAGATAATTCTTGTTTCATGACTTTGCAGTGATGGTGTTGAGTGGGAGGGGTGGTCCCGTCGGTCAGTGATCGGGATCAAATGCGATCGGGATCAAGTGCGGGAGTGGTTGGTGAATCGGTGCGTCGACGGTGTGACCTGGCGTGAATGTCAGGCCCCCGCTTGCCGACGTTTACTCGTTGGCGGTGACTTCCACATTGTCTAAATACAGTTCCGCGTCTTTGGCGTTACCGTAAAGCCCGGGACTGGCGTTCAAATTAGGTGTTTCGTCGGTTGCGGTGATCGTCCAGTCTTGCGGTTCCGACTGATCGCGTGGCCAAATCTTGCCCTTCAAGATAGCGACTTGCTCTGCCGCGTCACCTTCGATATCGACTCGGAATTTCATTCGGTACCAGGTGTCCTCTTTCCAGGGGAACTTGACCTTGCTTTCGTTGTCGTTGCCCTTGGCCAAACGCAATTGAGCTGACCAGGATCGTAATTGAATCTGTTGTTTTTCGCCCATCAAATCCATGACGTAACCCAAGTTGGTCAACCCAATGTCGGGTAGTTTGGCGTTCATCCGTTTTCCGCGAACGTCCGCTGCGATGGTGTATGCGGTCAGATCGCTCGGCCCCATCCATGCCCGGCTACGGGCGCCCTTGGGAATCGTGGTGATTTTTGTCAGCGCGGGCGAACCATCGACCGGTTTGATGATGTGACGATAGCGGGCTCCGACCCAAGACAGCGGTGGATCATCCAATTCGTCGAAGGTGAATTTCCACGGCAACGGCGGAACGATTCGAACTCGAGCGACGCCTGTGACATCGCCCACGGTGGCCGTGATGGTTGCCGCCGTGTGTGCGGCGTCGGGCGATGCGACGAAGGTCGAACCCTCGATCGATCCCGGGCCATCGACACTGTAGGTAACGTCCGCGGCATCGGGTAGTTGCTGACCGATTGCATTGAAGATTCGCGTGGACAATTCCAACTTGTCACCCGGTTTCAAAAGCGCCTCACCGGGTGTGACCAGCAACGTCGCGATCTCTTGGTCTTTCTCGATCGGTGTTTCCTGGCCCATCGAATCGGCGATGGATGTCGGCGTTTGTTGACTGCCCTCTTTGGCGACACAAAACAGAGCAGCGGTGCCTTGGAAATATAATCGTCCGTCGGCGACAATCGGCGACGCGCCAAAGCCACAACCGCGGATCCGCCCCTTGCTAATGACCTCGAATCCGTCGGTGGTTGGCTCGAGAATCGCCCATGCTCCGTCTTCGGCCGTGACATAGATTTTGCCGTCCGCGTAAAGCAGTGCGGATCGCTGGCGGCGACTGACGATCGACTTGCGCTCGGCAATTGGTTCGCCCGACTCGGCTTTGTAAATCCACATCTTGCAACGGTCGTCGCACAAATAAAGTTTGCCATCAATCAAGACCGGTTCGCTGTAACCAGCAACCACTTCAAGTTGTTTCCAGAGTTCTTCGACCTTGGTGTCGTCCCCGGTGCCCGAGATGCGTAATCCGGCAACCGCACCCATTACGTTGTTGTTGTCGCCAACGTTTTCTTCGCTCTGACTACAGAAGACAAGATTTCCCACGACGAGGGGTGTCGCGAAGATGCCACGGCGTGAGAGTGAATAGTTCCACAGCGGTTTGCCGGTTCGTGGTTGAAAACCCCAAATCGATCCGTCACCGGCGCCGATGACCAGCTGACGTTGACCGTCGATCGTCACCAAACTGGGTGCGGAATAAGTCGTGTCGTAGGGCAGATCACGCGTGCCACTGAACCAAATCACTTCGCCGGTTTTTTTGTCCATCGCGATCAGCCGATGGTTTGGTTTGGCGCGATCGCCCCAGTTGATGATGATCCCGCTGATGATCACCAAGTCTTCGTGAATGACAGGAAAGTTGGTACGGCCACCGTAGGTGCTGAGCATGCCGAATTGTTCGTGCAGCGGAATCTTCCAAACGACCTCGCCGGTTTCGCCATTGAGGCAATGAAAAATGTCACAGGATCCCAACGCGTAGACGTTGCCAGTTTCCGGATCGCCGACCACGCTGCTCCAGCCGACTCGCTCGGCCGGCACGTCCGAAAGCCACACGTTGTACCTGTGCTCCCATATGGTTTCGCCAGTCTTGGCGTCCAGGCAAACCACTCGCTCGCCCTCGCGATACGTATCTGGTTCGGCGCGTTGAATCGTGTACAAACGACCGTTCATCACGATCGGCGTGCAGGGGCCTCCCATGTCGTCGCGTTTCCACAGCAGGTTGCTGCCTTCGCCGCCATCGGGATCCCAATCTTCGGGCAATCCACTGGCCTGGGCGGTGCCGTCAAATTTGGGACCGCGCCAATAAGGCCAATCGGCGTTTTGCGCCAGAACGGTTTCGCAGGTTCCCAGCAAGACGACGGCGACTAGTGCCATCGATCGAATGGATCCACTGAAACTGAATTGCATCGGAAAGCTCTCAATAGTTGTTGAAGTGATACGTGGGCAAATCGGCGAGCGTCACGTTGGGGAGTGTCAAGTTGTGCAGGGTCAAGTTGTGCAGGGTCAAGTTGGGCAGCACGACGCCGGTTGGTAATTCAATGCGATCGACCGCGCCGGTCTCGCAGTCTATCTCGTGGTAGCCGGAATCTTGTGGTGGTCGGAATCTCGTGGTAGCCGGAATCTTGCGGTGGTTGGTTTCGCCCTCTGGCTTGTCGCTATTGTCGCAGTGGGTTCCGCTGCGGCAACCGCCTGGTTGAACCCCAACACCAGCATAAGTACTCGCTGGATGATCGTCGTTTACGCTGGGGGCTACAAATGTTCGTCGTTGGGATCAAAGTTCGGGGTACATACGATCAGGACTTTCATTTGACCGACAGCACGATGTCGGACCATCGGTGGAATCAAAATCGACGTCAGGGGACGGACCGGATGTCGCTGACCGTCCAGTTCGATCGCCGCGTCATCGTCGCACTCCAGTACGACGTAAACTTCGGTGTGCTCGGTGTGGTAGTGCTCTTTGGCCTCTTTGCTGATTTCGGTCAGGTGTACCGTGCCAGGCAGTTCGGGACGGTCGTCAAAAGCGCGGCGGGCCGTCCCGCAGGGACAAGCAACGCAGGGCAGCTGGGTCAAATCAACAATCTGGGCTTTGGCCAATGTTTGGGTGTGGGCTGGTTGGACTGCGGATCAAATAAGGGTGGCGGTTGTGCTGCGACTGAACGATAAGTCCGTTTGGCGACCAACGGGGTGATCACATGGCTGGTTCAGTACATGGCTGGTTCAGTAATTTGCCGCGTCGGTCGTCCCGTGGCCTGTCGGATCGTTGGGCAACCGTGGCTGGTTTTATCAACAGCCGTGACAGCAAATCATGCCGTGTCGTGTTGAGTTGGTTGTTGTCAGCGAGTTGGTTGTTGGTGGCAGCCGGTAAGGATGGGGGTAAAAGCGAGGATGGGGCAGAGAGGACTTGGGTGATTGGAAGGGCAGAGAAACCCATTGGATGTGGGGGTGGGGGGGTGAGTGCTCATCAGCGTGCTGCGATCAAGCTGATACTGAAGCTAGTTTCGCTAGCATTTGTTTTGAGAATTTGCCGATTCCCGCGTCACAACACGCAGTTTATACGGATTGACCGCGTTCTGCCACGCGCGCAATCGGGGTGAGCAAATTGACCGCAAAAACGGCAATATCTTTCGCAATCGGTAAGGTTTCCCAACGGGTCGAAAATCGCTCGGAACAGTGATTGCCCGTGATTATCGCGCCGATACGACTATTGACTTTGTTTTTCATGCGCTGTGGCTCGTTGTCATGCGGATGGGACAGGGGAATGACCCAGCGGTGATCGACAACGGACGTCGATCTCCGGTGAGTGGGCCGAAAGTCAGTCACGTGATCCGGATTGATTTGGTGCAGTGCGCCGATGTTGGATTGACGAGCTGAACGAAGTCGGCGGGTTGAACTTCACGGTTCGACCCTCCAAGTGCTCCGAAAAGATGGGATGTGATCGTCGGCAACTTCGTCCGACGACCGGGTCCCAACGAAGCCTGCCGATTCGATGAACGTGAAAACGTTTGGCAAACTCAAAAATAAATGACCCGCGTAACAATAAGGGAGACGTGGCTCCAATGAAGCGGACAATAATGACTCTAGCACTCGTACTTGGTTGCAGTATCTGCACCCAAAGTTACGGGTTTGATCTTCTGGACCGAATGCTTGGCGCAAGCTGTGGCAGCAGCAGTAGCTGCTGTGACAGTGGCTGTGCCGCTGGTCCTTCGTGCGGATGCGAATCCGCTGGTGGCGGCTGTGGCTTGTTGGGTGGCGGTTGTGCCGCTCAGCCAGCTTGTGGTTGCGAAGCGGCCGGATGTGCCGGCGGTTGCTGTGCAGCACCTGCACCATCGTGCGGCTGCGAAAGCAGTGGCGGTGGCTGTGGCTTGCTCGGCGGCGGTTGTGGGCTGCTCGGTGGCGGATGCAAATCCGAACCAGCTTGTGGCTGCGAAGCCGCTGGATGTGACGGTGGCTGTGCTGCTGCTTGCGGTTGCGGACCTGCTCCTTGTGACAGTGGCTGTGCAGCACCTGCGCCATCTTGCGGCTGCGAAAGCAGCGGCTGTGGCTTGCTCGGTGGCGGTTGTGGCCTGCTCGGTGGCGGATGCAATTCCGGACCTGCTTGTGGCTGCGAAGCTGCTGGTTGTGACGGCGGTTGTGCTGCTGCACCAAGCTGCGGATGCGACGCTCCTTGTGCGGCACCATCGTGCGGCAGCAAAGGCTTGCTCTCGAAACTGTTCGGTGGCGGCTGCTTGAGTGGCGGTTGTGACAGCGGTTGTGCTGCTGGCGGATGCGACAGCGGATGTGCTGCTGGCGGATGTGCTGCTCCTGCTTGCGGTTGCGAAGCACCTTGTGCATCGGATTGTGGTGGCTGTGCCGCTGCTCCCGCATGCGGTTGCGAAGCACCTTGTGCACCGAGCTGTGGTTGCGATTCGGGTTCCAGCTGTGGCCGTAGTGGCAGCGGCTGTGGTCTGATGACCAAACTGTTTGGCAACGTTTGTGCCAAGAAATCGAGCTGTGCTGGTTTGAGCTGTGGCGGCTGTGCTGCTGGCGGATGTGACAGTGGCTGTGCCGCTGGACCCGCTTGCGGTTGTGGCGCGGCTCCAGCTTGCGGTTGCGAAGCACCTTGTGCATCGGCTTGTGGCGGCTGTGCTGCTGCACCAGCATGCGGTTGCGAAGCTGCACCATCGTGTGGCTGTGCAGCTGCTCCTTACGCAGCACCTGCGCAACCTGTTGCTCCTGCTCCAGTAGAAGCTCCAGCTTACTCGGCTCCAGTACCACCAGCACCAGTACCTGTTGCTGATCCAAGTGCTCGTCGTATGACAAAGCGTCACATCATTCAAGCCAGTGCTCAGTACGTTCGATAAGAACGGACAAGCCGCCTGCTGAAAAATGCAAGCAGCTTGCATTGAGCCTTCAGATGTGACTCCAAAACGATCCGGCATGGGAAACCTGCCGGGTCGTTTTTCTTTGCGCCCGGATGCACGTCGACCGGCAGCTGTTTTCGCGACAAACAGCTCGATACGCATGCTGCCGCGGCCGTTGATAGCAAGGAATCCACGTTGACGCTTCGCCGCAGCTTTCCTATGGATGACTCGAAGCATTCCGCTTCAAGGCGGTCAAATTATTCGAGAGCTGTGATTCATTCAGAAGCGGTATCTCGATGCGTGAGTTTTGAAGTTGCACTTCGTGCAAGCACGAATCGCCAGCGAGTGAATCTCTTGCGTTTTGAGCACACGATTCACTTGCCGGCGATGCGTGCAAGTCAATTTCGATTCACTACCGTTTCCACGTGTTTCCCGTTGTCAAACTGAATAACGATCAACATTCACGCCACCTCACAAAGCGTGAGCGAGGAATTAGCCAACATCGATTATCCGTCGCTTACGCTGCGGGTTACAAATCAATTCACAGCCTCTTTGTGAATCGCAGATTCACGCAACGAGCCATGGCATGTCCAAACAGATCTTCTTTTCCGTCGGCGAACCTAGCGGCGACCAACATGCCGCACGTTTGATCACTCAGATGGCAGCGATCCAACCCCAAATCCACACATGCGGTTTTGGTGGGCAGGCGATGCGGCAAGCAGGTTGCCAGTTGCATTTGGATCTGACTCAACACGCCGTCGTCGGACTACTCGAAGTCCTCCCGAAGCTGCGTGAATTTTTTCGCTTTGCCGATCAGGCCGAATCCGTCTTTCAGACCGGCAACATCGACGCAGTGGTATTGGTCGATTTTCCGGGATTCAATTGGCACATTGCCAAACGAGCCAAGCGGTATGGTATTCCTGTTTTCTATTATTGCCCCCCACAACTGTGGGCCTGGGGTGGCTGGCGAGTCCGCAAAATGCGTCGCACGGTCGACCACGTCCTGGCGGTACTGCCAATCGAAGAACGTTACTTCGGCGATCACGGCATTCCCACGACCTATGTGGGGCACCCGTTCTTTGACGCCGTTCAGGAACAAGTGCTTGATAACGACGTGACCGATCAACTGGAAGCACAGATTCACTCGGGCAAGCAAATCGTTGCAGTATTGCCCGGTTCGCGGTCACATGAGGTCAAGCGAAATTGGCCATTGATGCTGGCAGCGATTCGTCAGCTTTCCAAAAAACATCCTGACGTCACGTTCGCGGTTGCCTGCTACCGACAGCGACAATATCAATGGTGCCGCGAGTCGCTGACCGCCGATGACAGTCAGTTACCGATCGAGTTTTTTGTCGATAAAACCAGCGAGATCATCGATGCGGCTCACTGCGCGATGATGGTCAGTGGGTCGGTCAGTCTGGAGATGATGGCTCGACAAACACCGGCTGCGGTGATCTACCGTGTCGGTCGACTGCTGTACGCATTTGGCAAGTGCGTGATCGGTGTGGATAGCATGACGCTACCGAATCTGATGGGGCCGACGAAGGTTTTTCCGGAGAAGGTGTCGGTGGGCGACCGAAAACCTACCGTCGACTTCCTGATCCACACGGTCGATGCGATGCTAAGCGACACGTTTTATTACCACCGAACCTGTGCCCAATTGGCAAATCTGGCCCAGCAACACGCATCCGGCGGAGCCACGCAGCGAGCCGCACAGTGGATCTGCGATCGCGTCCTGCCATCTCTAGGCGGGAGTGCTCTGGGTCAAATCAGCCGCCGAGCCGCATAGTCACTGGCCGATGAAACGGCAGCAAAAAGCCGCCAGCGGCTTATTTGGGACGGCGATCGCATGTCACGCGGAACGAATACTTCAGGCGATATAGCAGGTCGCGTGGAAATAGCACGTCGCGTGGAAATTCGACGTCACGTGGGCATCGGTAAACCGACCGATTGACCCGTCACCTGCCTTGTATTCGCACGGGTTGACGCATTTGTGCCGCCCACCGTCGTGCTGCCCACCGTCCAGGCATGAACGGTCGAGGGTCTAGTTGTTCACCGCGGGTTTCTTGCATCGCCGGGGGCAACTTCCACCAAACCATATGCTTGCTCAGCACGTAGCACCCCCTTAAGGTCTCTTTGGCCTGCGAATTCTGGGTCAGTTCCCCCCTTTTTTTCTTTCGATTATCGATATGTCCAGCGATTCCGATTCCACCTTCTCGTCGACCCCCGTGATGTCCGCCGAAGCGGGTTTTGACGGGAGCGATGCCCAAGCGCCCATCCGTATATCGGGGTTCTTGTGCTTGTTGTTGGGATTGTTGAGCGTGATCACGTTCATGGCACCTGGCCTGCTAGTGCTGCCGTTTGCGGCCATCTTGTTGGGTGCCTTCGCCCTGCGTCGCTACGATCCTCCCAAGCCGGTGGGGATCACACCGGCCTACCTTGGCGTGTTGCTTGCGGTGGGGTTCGGCGCGTTCGGGCTGGGGATTCCATTGATGAAGCAAAAAATGGTGGGTGAGCAGGCTGAATATCTTGCCCGCCAATATGTCGAATTGGTGGCCCGTGGCGAAGACTATTACGCGATCGAATTGCGAAAGGAATTTAATAATCGCTTTATCCGATCGATGCCGCTGGAAGAACACTACAAGGACAACGAGAACGCGACCAAAACACTCGAGGAATTCAGGGAAGATGGAATCTACGAAGTGTTACGTCGCATCGGGCCCGACGCGAACTGGGAGTTGGATCGTGCGGTGCGCTGTTACTATCGATACGGACGCGAGCATGCTGACGTCGTGTTGGTCAATCACGACAAGAGCAAACCAGTCCTTGTGCGAGTCATCTTGCAATGCATTGAACATCCCGACACCGGCGATTTGGAGTGGCATGTTGATACCTGCATGCAGTACCGCGAACGACTGGTAGCAGAATCCATTTTGTAGCCGGCGCTGGAGTAGTCGACTCGCAGTCAAAACGCTTGCGTTAACAAACCCGCGTTGACCGCGTTTACCGAAAGTCGCGTGAGCGAAGCGTCAATCCATCGACTTCGTGCGCCAGGTCGGTCACGCGGCCGACAATCACGTGAATGACGCCTTGCCGGTTTTCTAATTTGCCGTCGACCAACCAAGCGTTGCTGGTCCTCACGATTTTGAAAAACCGTTTCCAAACGGCGGCAAATAAAACCAAGTTGATCGAACCCGTTTCGTCTTCCAGTGTGACAAACATGATTCCCTTGGCAGTACCGGGGCGTTGTCTCAGGAGGACCAAGCCGGCGACCCGCACGTGACGTCCGTCGCGCAGATCGGGAAGTTGTTTGGCGGTGACACAGCGTTTTGATTCGAGTTCGCGGCGAACAAACGAGATCGGATGCGCTTTTAAACTCAGCCCGGTCGTGTTGTAATCCGCGTAGACTTCTTCCAGCGGTGACATCGGCATCAATTCATCGGGAATGGCTTCTTCGTCATCGACATCGGCCAATAACGGCATGGCGCCGGGAGCCTGTTCTTGGGCCAGCGATTGCCACACCGCAGCGCGTCGGTCGCCGGCCAGGGATCCCAATGCGTCGGCATCGGCCAATAGAGCCACCGCCGATTGGCTCAATCCGGTGCGACGCGACAGTTCGTTGACCTCCGCATACCGGCCACCAACAGCTCGTTGGTCGACCACTTGCTGCGCATCGGAGCTGCGCAAGCCGCGAATCGTTCCCAGTCCCAATCGGATCGCACCCTGTTTGCGGTTCAGGTCGACTTCCATCGTCGATTCCACATTGCTGTGATTGACATCGGCCGGATGAACGCGGACCCCATGGTTTCGTGCATCGGTGACCAACTGCGCCGGAGCGTAGAATCCCATCGGTTGACTATTGAGCAATGCGACACAGAACGCAGCGGGATAGTGGCACTTTAAATAACACGACGCGTAAACCAACAACGCAAAGCTGGCGGCGTGTGATTCGGGAAAACCGTATTCGCCAAATCCTCGGATCTGGTTGAAAACATGCTCGGCAAACTCATCGCCCAACCCGCTCGCCTTCATTCCCTCCATCAATTTGATTCGAAATTGATCGATCACGCCGGGGCGACGCCAAGCCGCCATCGCACGACGCAGTTGATCGGCTTCGCCCGGCGTGAACCCCGCCGCGACCACAGCCAAACGCATCGCTTGTTCTTGAAAAATCGGCACACCCAGTGTCTTTTCCAACACGTTGCGAATCGCATCGTTGGGATACACAGCGGTGCTGGGATCTTTGCGGGCAAGGAGGTAGGGATGCACCATGTTGCCCTGAATGGGACCGGGCCGCACAATCGCGACTTCGACGACCAAGTCGTAGTAGCACCTCGGTTTTAATCGTGGCAACATGCTCATCTGCGCGCGACTTTCGATTTGAAAGACTCCGATCGTATCGGCAGCGCAAATCATGTCGTATGTTGGCGTGTCGTCTTGCGGGATGGTTGCCAACGACAAAGGCCGTTGGTGATGTTGGGCGACCAAGTCAAAGCAGCGGTGCAGGGCGGAGAGCATGCCAAGTGCCAGTACGTCGACTTTCAGGATTCCCAATTCATCCAAGTCGTCTTTATCCCACTGGATCACCGTACGGCCTTCCATCGCCGCGTTCTCGATCGGACACAGTTCACACAAACTGCCCGCCGTCATCACCATCCCGCCCACATGTTGCGAAAGATGACGTGGAAACCCCATCAGCGTGGTGACCAGATAAACAAACCGCTGGCCGAGTTGCGAATTGGGGTCGATGCCGCAATCGCGGCAACGATCGTCCATTTCCAGTTCTCGCGAAAAACTGTTCGCCAATTTTGCTAACGAATCGATCGCGTCGGCCGACACACCCAGCGCTTTGCCAACTTCGCGAATCGCGCTTTTGACTCGATAGGTGGTCACGGTCGCGGTCATCCCAGCCCGGTCACGACCGTATTTTGTATAAAGATACTGCAGTACCTCTTCGCGACGTTGATGCTCAAAATCGACATCGATATCAGGGGCTTCGTTGCGCTCGCGACTGACAAATCGTTCGAACAATAAATCGGTCTGGCTGGGGTCGACGTTGGTGATCCCCAGGCAATAGCAGACGACCGAATTGGCAGCCGAACCGCGGCCCTGGCACAAAATATTTTGCTCGCGAGCAAACCGCACCAAATCCCAGACGGTCAGAAAATAGGCTTCGTAATGCAGCTCTTCGATCAGTTGCATTTCGTGACGAATTGACTCCAGTACTTTTTCTGGCACGCCGCCCGGCCAACGTTGTTGGGCTCCCTCCCAAGTTAACCGTTTGAGATGTTCGATCAGTGTCATCCCCGGCGGCGCGATTTCTTCTGGATACTCGTACCGTAATTCATCCAGGGTGAACGTGCATTGCTGCGCGATTTCGATCGTTCGCGCGATGGCGTCGGGAACTTCACGATAAAGATCAGCGATCTCATCGAGTGTGCGAAGGTGATGTTGGCTGTTGGGAAATCGTTGACCGTGGACATGATCCATTGTCGTACCATTGCGGATCGCCGTGACACAATCATGCATCAGCATTCGCTCAGGCGTGTGATAGTAGGCGCCACCGGCGGCAACCAATGGCACGTCGTTTTTTAATGACAGTTCTCTCAAATTGTTCAACAACAGAGCGTCATCGACACCGCGATAAAGTTCGCACAACAGGTATCCGCGATCGCCAAAGACTTCGCGAAATTCTGTCCGCAGGAACTTGGCCATTGCCGGCGATGAATGTTCTCGCGTCGGCAGCAGGCCCGCTAACATGCCGTCGTTGAATTCGACGACGTCGCTCCAAGTGATTTCGCTGCTGCCTTTTTCGCAGCGCAACCGTCCGCGAGAAATCAGACGGCACATCCGCCCGTAGGCTGCCCGATCGGTGGGCCACAAGACAATCGGTGGACCATCGGTCGGACGGACTTCCGTGCCGACAATGTACTGAAACGGCTTTTGCGGTTGAGCGGTTGTCTCACCGGTAATCTCTTTCAACGGCGCGAATCCTCGCACCACACCGGCAACGCTCTCGCGGTCGGTCAGCGCCAAACCGGAGTACCCCAGCTTGGCGGCCTGCTGGACCAGTTCGTCTGGATGCGACGCTCCCTCCAAGAAGGAAAAGTTGCTCTTGCAATGCAACTCGACGTACTGCATCTCGGGTCCGATCAAGACAGGGGAAAACGGTTCACCGTAGCGGGCAAAAAAACGGACAGCAACCGCCTGCGACCGCTAAAATAATCTGTGGCCGCTAAAATGAATCGGCCGCTAAAATAAATCGGCGGCTAGAATAAATCCGTTGTGTTTGCCAAGGTTGGTCACGACCGAGCGAATCTGCTTTTTGAACCCCGCAAACCCTGACTTCTCACGGATCAAGACGACCTTCATGAACGCGACGCACTCGCAAGACATCGAATTTCCTACCCATCCGAAAATCTTTGGGTACCTGTTTTGGATCTTCGGGTTTTTTGGGGCCCATCGTTTCTATTTCGGAAAGCCTCTGACCGGAGTTCTATGGTTCTGTACCGGCGGTCTGTTACTGGTGGGCTGGATTGTCGATCTGTTTTTTATCTCCTCGATGTCTGACGAGGCCAGTCGACGGTATCGGCCCGGGCCGTTGGACTACAGCGTGACGTGGTTGCTGCATTTCTTTCTGGGGATTTTCGGAGTTCACCGCATCTATATGGGCAAGTTCATCTCGGGCGTGATCTATTTTTTGACCGCCGGCCTGTTTGGTGTCGGGTACATCTACGACATGTTGACGCTCAATACGCAAATCGAAGAAACCAACGCGCGATTAGCGGCGCGAGTGTCGAATTAACGAGAGCGTGGGTTTGACAACACGAAATCGTTACGTTGCTCGTAATTGTTGTTCGCGTCGACTTTCTCAAAGCGCCACCCACAGGCACGTAACCAAGCGATGGACAACGCGGTCCAAAGTTGTAACGACAACAGCAACATCGGGATCAATAGTAGTCCCATTATCACCATCGCGGGTGAATGGCCACTGAGTCCGGCAAACGTGATGAACAAACAAACCGCCGCGATTGCATTGCCGATCGCCCACATCATGAATCCAACGTCACGTTGATCCTGATCCTGGCACATCCGTGTCAGACGTCCCCAAGTGTGCATACCGACGACGGCCATGATGGCAGACGCCGGTAACAAACAGGCAAACGATTGCTCCTTGATCGTGACAGTCTGCATCGTGGCGATTGTCAACGCGACCGCCGCCGTGATGTCCATCATCATTCGGATGTTCAATCGTTTGGGCCCGCGCGGTTTCTGTTGCCAGGCGAGTGCGCGCCATCCGCGTCGAAACTGAATCAATCCGCCGCCACAAAACGGTGCGAACAACAGCACGTGGGCGCCTTCGATGCGATCACCCGCATTTGCTGCAACGATCTGGAGGCCGAAATAGATGGTTGTATAGATCAGTGCAAGTCGCAGGGTTAGCGGTAGTTGACAAGATGCAAACCAGTGCGAGGTGAACAAGACTGCGATGTACAACATCGCAGCGGCCAGAATGGTAGCGATCACTGCGGCGGCGAATGAGAAGCGATTGACCGCCAAACCAGGATCGATTGATCCAAACAGGAAAGCCGCAATCACTACGGTGACCACCGCGTACAACATCAGCCCCAACAGACCGATGACCTGGCTGCCCAGGGGTTGCCATCGACGATGCCGGCCAGTGAAGAGTGACTCCAGTAACCACGTCGATCGGTGAGACTCGTTCACGATTGCGACGTGGCTTGACGGTGAATGCGATTAAAAATGACTCAGATCCCGTCAACCAACGTTGGAGGTTGCACTATTCAGACAGGACGAACGACCACTCGTGCACCTTGCTTGCCGATCACTTTGACTTGCACGCCCGGATCGACAAAGTCGCCTTCCGTGACCACATCGACCATATGATCATCAACCTGCATTTTTCCACTTGGCCGCAAGGGCGAAATGGTCTCGCCCACGTCGCCGACTTCCACACGCTGCCATCCCGGTAACAAGGCTTGGCTGTCGCGGTCCACACTCGCCCCGCTGCCCGCGGCGGCGAGTTGTGGTTTCAGTGTCAGCCGACTCAACCCTGGAATTTCACCGATGTAATTGGCCAGGAAAATCAGCGCGATCAGGAACCCCAAAAAGGCTCCCAGCACCGTGAATACGTCGATGCCCAAACTGGTCAACTCTTCACCAGTTGCAGGCAACAGCACTCGACGTGATGCCATCACCAGCGAGCCGAGTGTCAGCGCTAATCCGCTGACGCCGGCGACACCGAAACCGGGGATCACAAAAATCTCCATCGCGATGAAAGCCAATCCGATCGCGAACAGCATCACTTCGAGCCAGCCGGCCGTTCCACCCAGAAAACGACTCCAAAAGAAAAGCCCAAAACAGAGAATCGCCAGCAGTCCACCGACGCCAACTCCCGGTGCTCCCAGTTCGATCACCAACGCGATCATCCCAATGAACAACAACAAGAACGTGACGAAGCCCGAATTGAGAATAAAAATCAGTGTATCGACCCAGGTCCGTTCCTTGATCGGAATCGGGCTTTGAACATTCAATGCATCGGCCAATTCGCCGCGTGTCTCGATCGTCCCGTTCGCCATCCCCAGTTCGACCGCGCGGCGTCCGTTGACGGTGAAAAACATTTCCTTGCCCGCTTCGCGAATGGGCCGGCCGCGTTGCCAGTCGTCGGTATTTTGCATTGCCGCCCATTCTTTTTCACTGAAATAGGCGGTTCGACCATCCGTTTTGTGCGTGGCCTGAAAGACCACCATGTCCTTGTCCGACATTTTCTCGGCCAGCGCTCGCGGTCGTCCGGTTGCTTCGGCAGTATCACGAGCTTTCTGTGCGACCACGCTGCGGCTTTTGGCTTCGGTGTAACGAAACGCGCCATCGGCACCCATCACAATTTCACCGGCATCTCCAAATCGTGCACCCGGCAACATGATGATTTTGTCACAAGCCAGCGCGATCAATGCGGCGCCGCTGATGGCGTCTTTTTCGATGTAGGCGACCGTCTCGACTCCTTTGGCGTCTAAGATCATGTCCATCATTTCAAACGTCACGTGGGTGTGCCCTCCTGGACTGTGAATGTCCAAAATGATGACATCGACACCCGAATCGACCGCTTCGGTGAATTTGCGTTTTAGCAACGCACCGCTTAGCGGATTAATGTCTTCGTGCAGCGGGATGATGACAGCAGTCCGTCGCGGCGCTGTGGGTTCCAGCGCATCGGCTGGTTCGTCCAGCACGTCGGCCTGATCGGCTGCTGCGTCACTCGTGGATCCACTGGAATCGCCGGACTGCTGGGCAACGGTATCGTCGGCCATGCCAACGGCCAACGTAGCCGATGGCAACCAGACGGACAGGCCCAGCAGACAAAACGAAAGAACACCGATCAGACGAATCAAAGAAGCACCGTTCATAGCCAATCCAAGCAATAGGACTCCACTAGCGAATTCAACTGGGCAAACGAATCCATGGGGGAATTTGGGACGCCGAGTCATTCTAACAACCCGGCAGTGGACCGGACCACATTACCCAATGTTCCACTGGCACCTCTCAATTGGCGCTTTTCGATCGAGACGCTGTTCGACGGTAGCCGGTGGATAGGCACCCAGGGACGTACTGACTTGGTAATTCCGCAGTTCCAATCGTGAGGCCCAAACCGGCCTTACGTGCGGCGCCAAAAAGACGGAAAAACAAGCACGAGCACGCTGAACACTTCGACTCGTCCCAGCATCATCAACCAGACAAAGAGCAATTTGGCTCCCTGACTAAAATTGGCATAGTTCTCAGTCGCACCGACGACACCCAGCCCCGGTCCGATATTGTTCAATGTGGCGGCGACCGCGCTGGCAGAATCGAGCAGCTTTTCGTCAAGCGTGCCCTGCTTGTCCGCATCTGGTTGCTGATCGGCAACCAACTGCGATGTAAGAGAAAGGTCCTCGGCGACGCCCCAAGTGCTATCGGGTTCAAACGTGATCAGTAATAGCCACGAAAAAACGAAGATCGCCAGGATCATGCAAAAATAGACCACGATCCCCCGTGTCAGGTTCGGGTCGTCGACCGTGGAACCGCCGATCTGCAACAAACGCACCACGCGCGGACGATGAGCAAGTTCGATTTCGCTACGCAATATTTTGTAAAACAAAACGTGCCGAATCACCTTCATCCCACCACCGGTACTGCCGGCGCATCCGCCCACAAACATCAGCAACAAGAGAATCCCGCGACCGAAATTGTTCCAGCCGTCAAAGTCAGCGGTGCCGTAACCGGTGGTCGTGATCACCGAAACGACTTGAAAGAGTCCGTACCGGAGCGAGCTACCAAACGACCCAAAACCGTCGTCATCATGCATCATCCCAAAGAAGATGACGCCCACCGTGACGGCCAAGATGATCCCGATGTAGGCGCGGAACTCCACGTCCTCCAACAACTTCGTCGGGCCCGCCAAACATGTCAGATACAACAGCGTAAAGTTGGTGCCAGCGAGCACCATGAATAAAATGGTGGTCGATTCGATCAACGCACTATCGAATCCACCCAAGCTGCGGTTGTAGGTACTGAAACCACCGGTCGCCATCGTCCCAAACGCATGACACAACGCATCAAACAACGTCATGCCTTCGATCATGTAGATCAACGTCAATACGATGTTTAACGTGATGTAGATTCCCGCGAACGCCAACGCGGTCTTTTGAATCCGCGGCATCGCTCCTTCCTTGCTCGGCCCGGGCATCTCGGCGCGGACCATCGCCTTGCCCGCCGAACCTTGTCCAAGAATCGCGACGAACAATACCACGATTCCCAGACCACCCAAAAAGTGTGTCCAAGAACGCCAAAACAAAATGCAATGGGGCACCAAGTCGGGCGATTCCAAATCGGTCAATATCGTCGCGCCAGTGGTGCTGAATCCCGATTGCGATTCAAACATGGCTTCGATAAACGTGACGCTTTGTCCGACTCCGTTCGCGTCGGCACGCAACGACGTGCCGCTGAGGTAAAAGGGTAGGGCACCCAAAACCGTCGCCAGGACCCAACTGAGTCCAACGATCGCCATCGCCTCTTTTTGATATAGCGTGCCATGGCGACCTCGGCGGCCAATGAACAGCATCACACCGCCAATGATCATGCTGATCGCCATGCTCAGCAGCAATGCGTTAGCACCGACAGATTCGTACGTGTCAGCCGCCGGCAAATGCGTTCGTTTGGCGAGCATGGGAAACGCAAACGGCAGACAAAAGCTCATCGAACCGCCTATTAACAGGCAGATCGTTCCCAGGAAGCGAAAGAGAAGCGGATAGTTCAATGTGTCTTGCTTGACGCGGGTGGCACAATGCAAACCGTGGAACACGCGGTGATTTGCAAAGAGGGATTTGCGACGCGGTAAAGGGCACGTTGCGTTTCACAATCGATGGCAAGCTTACTAGGGCAGGTCCAGATTGGCAGCGCCCGAAGCTTTTTTTGCTAGTTTGGCCCGCGAGGTGCAATTGTTCTAAGCCCGGTCGCTCGGCGGGTCGCGCTCAAGCGTGAGAGGAGGTGTTTCCCCAACACCGAAAATCACACTGTGATCCGGCATT
The DNA here is from genome assembly GCA_013002105.1 of Pirellulaceae bacterium. The sequence continues at coordinate 28,165 of JABDKS010000197.1, forward strand.
CGAGTGATTTTTTGCGGTGGGGGGAGCGGGCGTGGAGGCGCGTCCGCTGCCCGCATCGCTTCTGTCTTGGTGAAACCAGGGTCATCGTTGGACCCCATGGTCTGCCCACCGCTGCCGCACCCTGCGTCAGGCAGGCCGCTACAATTGCATCAAGTTGCGACAGTCGCGACAAACGGTGATTGGACCGGTAGCTGCCTTTTTTCGAGGAATTGTTGATCCGTGTGCGGTAGGTTCACACTGCGTATCGCGTCGGCCAGTTGGTGCCAGATGTTCTTGCCTGAATGGGCCGAGGACTCGTCGTCGCCGTCGACCCAAGCCGTCCTCGACAATACGCGGCCGCGTTACAACATCGCTCCCACTCAATCGATCGCCTGTGTCAATCGCGTGGACGCTGGCCAACCCCGACAACTTTTTTTTGCTCGTTGGGGGCTTTTACCGTCGTGGGCAGACGGTTTGTCGATTGGTAACCGGATGATCAACGCCCGTAGCGAAACGGTCGACAGTAAACCGTCGTTTAAACGAGCGTTCGCATCACGACGGTGTTTGATTCCCGCCGATGGATATTTCGAGTGGACGAAAACCGCTGGTGGCAAACAACCTTATTTGATCGAGCGGCCCGATCACGGCGTGTTGGCCATGGCTGGCTTGTGGGAAGAAAACAAGAAACTCGGTAGCGAGGACGAGCCGCTGGTCAGTTGCACCATCTTGACGACCGACGCGAACGATACGACCGGCCAGATTCATAATCGCATGCCTGTGTTCTTAGACTTCGACACACATGACCAATGGCTTGATCCAGGATCCCGTGACGTCGAGGCCCTGAAATCTTTGTTGATTCCAGCGCCCGAAGATTGGTTGCAAGCGACACCCGTGTCCAAACGCGTCAACAGTGCCAAAAACGATGATCCAGCCTGCATCGAGCCGGTCGCTGCGACGGGTCAGCTATTCGACTGACGCGTCATTGTCACGGACCAAATTGCTACTGATCCAAAAAATCGTTCAGCTGTTGAGGCACAACGCGTTGTTGCATCTCTCGTTGTGCTCCACGATTCGCCTCGATTTGGTCAAGTGATTCGCCCTCTTCGCGTTTCTCGTAGCTCATCCGTACGGCAATCTGACCTTGTTTGGGTAGCACGCTGTTGTAGCGAAAAAAGGTTTGGTTCTGATCGGCGATATAGTCATTGTCGCCACCGGTTTGCTTCTGAATTTTGGTCTCAAAACTCTTTTCCTTGAACATCTCGTCTCGCCAAGTTAGATCCAGTTTTTGCGCCGGTTCGTCCTTCAACGAGATCGCTTCTGTGACGGCGCTGGAAAGATGCTGGTCCCACATTTTGCGAAACAGGCCGCGACTGGCATAGACGTCGGCAGTACTGAATTCACCATTGATGGCGACGGCGTATCCGATCGCATCGGGATACTGATCCAAAATCTGGGCCAATGCGGCCTTGTAGCTGGCGGCTTCCTTTTGCAGCGTTTTGTTTTCGATGGCCAGCTGAAAACTGGTCGGCGACTCGTTGGCTTGAACATCCACATTGATGCTTCGACTGATTTTTATTTGTTCCGATGCGACCTCTTTCCAAACCGCGCCTTGACCCTTGCCGCCTTTGACCGCCTTACGCAATCCTTTTCCACTGACTTGCGCGGAATTGGCCGAGAACTGATTCAGTTTTTCCGATCCGCGCTGCGTCCACCGCGATTGCTCCACACAAAACGATGCGATCGGCACTTTCCCGCTTTTGGGTTTCAGCACCATGTCCAGAGACAACACTCGATCTTGTTTGCCACCTTTGACGACGGCTCCCGCCATGATCACAACGGTTCGATCTTGGGTGATGTTTTCAACGGCCAATTGGTTGACATTACCCGTTTCATGGACGACCACCCATTCGTTTTTCATCGCTTCGTCTAAAGTCACATAATCCGCCGCATCCTTCAGGATTTCCTTGCCGGTGATCACAAACAGATCGATGTTTTTACAGCTGATTGGCCCATGAATCATCCGCTCGCCGTCGACCGCATGTGATTGAGATGCCTTCAAATCGACGGGTGTAATCGCAACGTCGTCAAAACCATCTCCCAAAATCTGTTCCTGCAAAGAACCCTTTATGGCGAACCAACCCAGTAGCACCACGAGCGCCGTTGCAATGAGTGGCAGTTTTCTTGACATTCGCATGACGGACTCCTTCGAAGGACATGTGGGACATTCTCTATACGAGTCTACGACCACGCCCGTTCGCAGTTGTCATAAGAATGTAAAAGCGATGTAAGGAGAATTCGGAATTCGACCGGTTTGACGATCGCAAAACATTGCCCTGGTCGTAGCGCCGGTTCCTACCGGCCGATTGCGTCGGGGCGGCCGGTGGAACCGGCGGAACCAGCTGGCAAGAATGATAGCGATCGATGACAAATCGCAAGCCGATACGACTGACGTTCGAACGCGAGTCGGGCGCGATGTGAAGACATGACCATCCATCTGGCGCCGATCATGGTTGACGCTTCGCACGTGCCTCCACGTTCAGGTTTCGCGACGCCGATGCGCTAGGATCGCTAAACCAACGAACGTCAACACGATTCCCGATATCAGTGGCAACGTGATCGGTTCGGCAAACAGGATCACACCGGCGATTGCCGCCATCGCGACTTGCGACGCGTTGATTAAGTTCACCGCCACGACCGGCAACGCCTTGAGCGATGTTGAAAGTGCAACGAAAGCCAGGAAATTAAACACGCCCGCGGCGACCATCACCAGCCATGCATCCTCTGGTACCAACATCATCTCGGCCACGCCCATACGGACCAGACAGAACGACCACAGAGAGATTGTGCCGATCAATCCGCTCAACCCCATCGTCGCGGGTGCCGAAAGTCCTCCGGTTAGTGCTTGGCGGACAACGACACCAAACAGGGCGTACGCCATTCCCGATGCGGCCGCGCACAGAGCACCCACCCACAAAGGTAACGAACTGGGCGATTCACTTGGCGAGACGGTGGCACCCGGCAGCGACAGTACCACCACCGCGGCGATTAGCGTCAACATGGCAACGATCGTTCTGATTCGCACCGGCTCGCGCAACATCAATTTTCCCAACACGGCTCCGCCGATGATCAGTGTGCCAAGCGTGATCGGTACCGACGCGGCCAAGCCGATCACACCCAGGGCAACCTGAAACGCAGCATTGCCGACAAACTGCCCGATCAACGAAACTACGATGAACCGCGGCACAATCCGGTAGCTGGTCGCAATCGTTTGCCCTGTCCACCGCATCCAGAGTAAGAACGGCGCTAATCCCACCAGCGTCGGAGCTGCTTTGACCGCTGACACCAAGAACGGATCGACACTCACGCAGTAACGCAGCGCGATATTGGCCATTGTGTACAACAGGGCAGCTGCCAATCCGAACAATGCCGCAGCAAACAGACTGACCGGTGGTTTCAGCGAGCGTGCTGCGAGCGTTTGCGAATCAACGTCAGGTAGGTCCGTATGCTCCCGCGGCAGATCGCTTGGGGGGCGATAGGGATTGTCAGACACAGCAAGAGGCGGGTGGGATGCGCCGTTACGGATCGTGTGCAATCGGTCCGGTCCTGTTTCGTCCATGCGTGGCGTGACAATCAGTACTGGCGCAAGGTTCAGTAGAACTTGGGCAATGTTCAGTGGTGCTTGGGTAAGGTTCGGCGAAACTTAGAATTCCGGCAAGGTCTCGTCGGCTGCCAGATCCGTCGCAGGATTGTCATCGGATTCCATCACGATGTCGATGTCCGTCGACCTGATTTCCGCTGATTCGCCGGTCTCTTCCAAAAACTCCGATGTCGACTCGCCACTATCTCGATCTTGTTTGCCCTCGGGTTGGGAGACCACGACGGTGATATTGTCTTCGCCCCCCTGATCGTTGGCGTGTTCGATCAATCGTTCACAGATCATTCGCGGGTCGTCCATATCGTCAACCAAATCAACCAGCAGGTCCGCGTCCAGGTATCGATGTAATCCATCGCTGCAAAGAATGATCGTGTCACCATTTTGCAATTCCGCGCGACGGACCTCCGCAATCAGTTCGCCATTGGCGTGTCCACCCAAAACATTCCACAGCACGTTGCTAAACTTACTGCCCGCTTCGTCCTCTGGTTTCAATCCCCCCGCTTCGACCATTTGACGCGCCAGCGTGTGGTCGGTCGTCAACTGTTCGGCTTCACCATCGCGAATCAAATAGCAACGGCTGTCACCGGCATGGGCGACGTACACGCGCGGCCAGATCACGTACGCCATCGTTAAAGTTGTGCCCATCCCCTCCTGTTCTCGGTCTTCCGCCGACGCCGATAAAATTGCAGCGTGAGTATCCTGGAGCAACTCTTTCAACGCGTCAACAAAATCCTGTTCGTGTTGATCATCCATTTGCAAAAGCCACTGATCGTTATTGAGCAACTGACGGATCATATGATCCACCGCGATGCTGCTGGCACGTTCGCCTGCGGCATGTCCGCCCATGCCATCAGCAACCATCAGCAATTGGGCGCGATCGGCACCATACAATCGCGACTGGCCTCCCCACTGCAAACTAGTGGCCGCGATCGACATCGAATGGTTCAGGCGCGCGACCAAGAATTGGTCCTGATTGGATTCGCGTTTTCGCCCGATATCGGTTGCACCGTGGGCGGT
>JABDKS010000701.1 GCA_013002105.1 Pirellulaceae bacterium
ACTCGGCGACGCTTTGCAAAAAATCCGACAACACCACTTGGCTGTAGCGAGGTACGGCGGGAGGTTGACCGAGTCGCTTGAAACGATCCACGATGGCGCCGATGTCTTCAACACATCGCTGGATTCGTTTCAATTGCTGTGATTGAGGCGACGAAAGAACGCCTTGGTCGACGACCAGATAGGCAAACACAATCGCGGGGGAGAGAATATTGGCGATGTCGTGTGCCATGCCGGTGGCCAAAATCCCGGCAACACGCAATCGCTCTTGCTCGATCACTTGCTGCTCTGTCGGTACCTGTCCCGCCGCGTTTCCGTCGGTACTCGCGTGATTGTCCAGTCGAGCGTGCTCTGGCATCTGATCGGGATCCGACCGCTCACTGGCAACAAATATTGTCAGACCCGATTCACCCACAGGAAAACGCGAGAGGGTTAAATGGATGGCCTGAGTCTCACCATCGCTGTTACGAAGCATGACCGATTTGGCAGCGTCGTAGGAATGACCTTGGTGCTGTCCCGGTTGGACCTCGGCGCGACTGTGGTCGTCGCCTAAGTCAAGCCACTGGGTGATCTGCGTGCCGATCAAGTCGACTTTTGACTTGGCCGTAAGAAGTTGCGCCGCATGATTTGCGTCGGTGATTTGATTGGATTGATCAACGACAAAAATCGCGTGCTGCCATCGGTCGTCGTCGCTACGTCCGCGCGAGTTGGTTGCCGCAAAATCCATGATGCCACCCCAAGCAACAAAGCATTCAAGCGATTGCCCCAGTTTGAATTATCTGTTTAAAGATAACAGAATCTGCGTGAAAGTAGTACCGTGTCAGCGTGTGTACGAAACAAGGCGCCGTCTAATTTCTCAGTCAAAATGATTGCAGAGTTATGTCAAGCGTTATCGCTTCGATGACGAATGGCTCAGGTTTTTCGCACTGGTTGCGGGGCGACAGTTGGCAACTTTCCAAGTTGCGAAGGTTTGCTCAGGCGAGATTGTCCCAGCAAGCTGGTACACCCAAGTGCCTGCAACTAACAGGTTGTCATCTGTTGTGGACTCGGCTCACAACTTGGTCGGCTTGATTCGCCGCCGCGTCATTGCCGCAGCATCCGGTCGTGTTGACGGACGGAGCAACACGGTCAAACGACGATTGGTGACGGCTGGCCAAGCATTGGAATCGGTGCCTGATTCACTCGCAACACGACGCATAAGCTCAGTTGCGATTACGGTTTTCGGTAGGAGGGCATGCCTGTTGGGCGAGAGACGAGAGATAAACCGCACCGAATCGTGTAATCTAATCGAGATGGTGCCAAGATTTTGGACACGGTCGCGATCCGCCCAGGCTCTTCAGAGGATGCCTTGTCGCGTGGGAGAGTGACGATCAATCATGCAAGGACTTTAGATGAACGACAGAACGAATTCGCCCACCGTTTTTGAAGGCGACCTTCCTAAGATCGGCATTCGTCCCGCGATTGATGGTCGTCTTGGTGGCGTTCGCGAGTCGCTGGAGGACCAAACGATGAGCCTGGCGCAGCGAGTCGCTGAGCTGATCTCCAGTAACCTCTGCTACCCCAACGGCGATCCGGTCGAGTGCGTGATTGCTGAATCCTGTATCGGCGGCGTCGCCGAAGCAACTGCGTGCGAAGATCAGTTTCGCCGCGAGAATGTCGGTGTCTCGCTGACGGTGACCCCCTGCTGGTGTTATGGCAGCGAAACGATGGACATGGATCCGCTGCGTCCCAAGGCGGTGTTCGGATTCAACGGTACCGAACGTCCTGGTGCTGTCTATTTGGCCGCCGTGCTGGCCGGTCACACACAAAAAGGAGTTCCCGCATTCGGTATTTACGGACGTGATGTACAAGACGCGGGCGATACAAATATGCCCGCTGACGTTCAAGCCAAGATACTGGACTTCACCCGTAGCGGCTTGGCCGCATCGTTGATGCGCGGCAAGGCATATTTGTCGATGGGCGGAACGTCGATGGGAATCGCCGGTTCGATGGTCGACTATGGGTTTTGGGAGAAATGGCTCGGGATGCGTGTCGAAGACATCGACATGAGCGAATTTATCGGGCGGATGAACAAGGGCCAGTTTGATCAAGACGAATATGACCGCGCGCTCGCTTGGGTCAAGCAGAATTGTCCTGAGGGCGATGACTACAACAGCGACGACACAAAGCGTTCTCGCGAGCAGCTTGATGGTGAATGGTCCGACAGCGTCAAAATGACTTTGATCGCCCGCGACTTAATGGTCGGCAATCCGAAACTGGCCGAGATGGGCCTGAAAGAACAAGCACAAGGGCATCAAGCGATCGCGTCGGGTTTTCAAGGTCAACGCCAATGGACCGATCACTTCCCCAACGGCGACTTCATGGAAGCGATCTTGAATACATCGTTTGATTGGAATGGCAAGCGAGCGCCGTATATCGTTGCCACCGAGAATGATGCGCTCAATGCAGCAACCATGTTGTTTGGGCACTTGCTGACCAACACCGCGCAGGTGTTCGCCGATTTGCGGACGTATTGGAGTCCCGATGCGGTGGCCGGTGCGTGTGATGGCTACCAATTGAGCGGTCACGCGGCCGATGGGTTATTGCATCTGATCAATTCCGGCCCCGCGACCTTGGACGGGACGGGCCAGCAAACGGGTTCCGATGGCAAGCCAACGATGAAACCGTTCTGGGAGATTGGCGATGACGAAGTCGAGAAGTGTTTGAAGGCGACCACCTGGCATCCGTCTATCACCGAGTACTTCCCCGGTGGCGGCATGAGTTCACGCTACCACACGTTGGGCGGGATGCCGGCGACGATGACACGAATTAATCTGGTAGGCGGTTTGGGGCCTGCACTGCAAATCGCCGAAGGTCATACGGTCGCATTACCCGACGCTGTTCATGATGTGTTGGACAACCGAACCAACCCGACCTGGCCGACGACGTGGTTTGCCCCGTCGCTGACAGGCAACGGCCCGTTCACGTCAACGTATGAAGTGATGAATCACTGGGGGGCCAATCATTGCGTGATGACGGCGGGACATGTCGGGCA
>JABDKS010000215.1 GCA_013002105.1 Pirellulaceae bacterium
TTTGACCAAAGGGGCTCAATGGAAGAGTCCCAGGTATACGCGGGTCTGATTGAGTTTGGGACTGCTTGATGGCAAGACTCTCTGAGCATGAGCGTACGAAGAATGTTTTGACTTCACCAAACCGACCGCGACTTAAGGATGATTCTCTAATTCTTGTACCGTTGTTGTCGGTCATTGCCCTGTTTTTTGATGTCCTCGCGGATTTTCTGCTTCGTCTTGTTGAGTCTTTCCGGCCACTGGAAACTTGGCGATTTCTCAGGATCGTAACCGGCCAGATGACCTTCCAGTCGCGTCGTCGGCTTCGTGTACACCAACTTCGTCTTGCCGAACACTTCTTCGCAAACCGAAGCCAGCCCGGGGTCGTAATCCCGCAATTCTTCTCGCGTATCGACATGGTTGTGGTCGTGATCGGGCTGTCGGTTATTGTTGAACCACGATTGCACGCCCTCGGCAAAGTACTCGGCGTGATTGACCGAAGCGTATTTGCCTTTCCACAATCCCTGGGTCATCGCTCGCTCGTAGGTTTTGCGAAGCCGGTTATCGAAAGTTGAATCGAGATTGATCATGCCACGGTAATGGATATTGTGAGCGAATTCGTGAATCAAAATGTTCTCGGTTGAGTAGGGGTCACCTTCGTAAGCGAGCACGTTCTCTTCGGCGCAGGAACAAACCGGTTCGTCGCGCGAACCACCCAATCCACGTGCCCGCGCGTCCCAGTAGTCTTTTGGTTTTAGCTGTGAGTACTCGGGGATGTCGGTCGTGAACTCGGAATGTGCAATCACGATTAGTCTTGAACCACTTTCGATCATCGCTTTGCGAAGGTCCGGTCGCTCCGATAGCATCATGTCAACCAGATAAGCCGCTTCCCTGAGGGCGTAATCATTAACTTTGACTGAACTGACAATCGGGTATCCGTCGGCGTTGACGTACTTTTTGTAGAACGGGGCTAATTTCAGCTCCGCCGGCGGCGTTGTGACCTGGTATTTCTGATCGTCGGATGATTTCGGCTCGGCGGCTGTGCCGAGACGACTCTCGGCGCAGACCACGCATAGCATCGCCGACACGATCGCAAGGGTGGCCAGACGAACGTTTTTCCGACAAAGCATTTCAACTTGAGTGAGCAATGAGAAATCTGCTCTCCGGGATTGCCGAATCTCAAACAGACGGACCGCGATAAAAAGAAGTCGCGACAATAGCGTGTTGTTCATCGCAGGTACTCCGGCATACAACTTTGAAACTTAGATTCAGCCATTAGTCGGCTCCGCTGGTGGTTGTTCGGTTAACGGTTTACTAGGGCGAGTCAAAAGGCTAACCGCGACAAGCATCGTAATGGATAAGGTGATTGCCGGCAGGACTGCATCCAAGTCGGCAATTGCCGCGGGCAATTCTTGTCTGACAAATCCAGCCTCGTTCCAGCCAATTGTCACGATCGCTCCAGCGCACATCGACGCAATGGCGCCTTGCTTGGTAGCACGCTCCCATACGAGTGCGGCAACGAGTGAGGGGGTGATGCAAGCGCCGTAGATCGTGAATGCGTAGAGCGCCTTTTGAAAGAACCCAGTCGATTCCGAGAACATCAATGTGACAAAGTAGGCGACGACACCAAACACGATAACGAAACCCCGGCTGACCCAAACAATGTGTTTTTGCGATGCATTCGGATTAATATATGGAAGGTAGAGGTCATTCACGACGCTCGTCGCCGGTACGTGCAAGAAGGAAGTCGCCGTCGAAATAATGATGGCGACAACCGTTACCATAAACAGACATCCAAGCGGCAACGCAAGATAATGCCGAGCAGCGTATATCAGAATGTATTTTCCGTGTTCGGGGTCGGGAGTCATGCTGCTCGTGATCCACGCACAAGCAATGATCAAAAGCTCGACGGCAAACGCGATGAAGATCATCAAAGTAACCGCGGTTCGAGCCCCTTTGCCGCTGCGACTGGCAAAAATGCGTTGGTATTGATTCGCATCCCCGAGCACGAGAAGGAATACGGGAAGGATGTAATTGACAAGTTGCGTCGGTGTGTAGACGCCCCATAGATCCAAATGTGACGCACGCTGATCTGCCATGAAGGCCGTCTCAATACCCGACCATCCACCTGCTTTGAACCAGTAGATGGGAAGTGCGATCAGCATCGTGAGCATAATGATGCTTCCGGTAACCAAATCCATCCAAGCAAGGCTCATCAGTCCAGCCAACGCCGCATAAGTGATGATGAACGCCGCTGCGATTAACGTCGCGGTTCGGGCCGTCAGGATTGTCGTGTCACCCACAATCACTTCGAGAACGGCGCCGCCAGCGTTGAATTGATAACTCACGATGACCATATAGGCGACCACGAGAGAGACCATTGCGAGGTTTCGCGTTACCGGGCCAAAACGACGTTCAATAATCTCCGGGACAGTGCTCGCCTCGATATTGCGAGCCCGCGTTGCGATCAGCGACAGCAAAGCCATTCCGACCAACGTAGCGATGGGCAGCAACATCGCGGCCATGCCGGTTTCATAAGTCTGTTCCGCGTTGCCAACGATGGAGCCGGTGCCAATCCATACCGCCAGCATCGTACAGACCATCATCCACGGCGAAAGTGAACGACCAGCAACGGCGAAGTCGCTTTGGTCCTTGACAGCTCGCGACTTCCAAATCGCGATCGCGCCCAACAGCACGAGGTAGGCGATAATGCAGGCCAGGTAAACCACGGGGTATCAGTTCCTTTCCAAGGTTTGTTTCTCACTCGCGTACGCATTTGATCCTCCTACTGTATGCAATCTAGCGAACCTCGACTTAAGTTCGGTTGTTCGCCGTGCTGTTTGTCCCGAGATTCGGAACTTTTGGACGCGAGCCCCCGCCAGAGTTGGTGAAAGCCGGCATCACGTTCCGGCCCGATTGGTCATCCGCAATTGTCGATAGCAGGTCAGTCGGACAAACAATGGGTAGTCAATCGTTCGCTTCGTTCTGGTTTTCTGCGGGTGGATCGAAAACGAGTCATCGATCGCGGACGGGTCCTTATTCGGACCACGAGCCAAAACCGCATCGGCTGACCATTCATTTGCGTCACGCCAAACGCGACCGAAGACGTGGTTGATCATCCAGTTCCAGCCGTCTGAATCCGGGAAAATGACCGCGTCCCGCAACCGCCGTCATGGATCTCGACATCGTTTCTGCTGGCGATAATAAAATCTTTGCCCCGTCCTCCCCAGATTTCGGATGGCCCGGCTAATCGACAGTGAATATCGTCGTCACCGAAACCCGTAGAGACATAGATGTCACCGCTGGATTGACATTCACCGGTATCGTTTCCGCTGCTCATCCGGATATCGATTGGCAGATGCATGTTGTCAAGGAACAACCGGTCGTTTCCGTTGCGCAGATTGATCTTCACTGCGCAAATGTCGCTTACCGGAGCTGAAAACGCAATTTCTTCGGGATCGGGATTCGCAGCAGCAACAGTAAAGCTGCCGTCCGCGTTCTCAAATGCACCTGATCGCACCTCCAGCAATTCCATAAAGATCCGTCGATGAAACATTCGGCCGGCAAGCCGAGACGATCATGGGTGTAGAGCGGGATAGAAAGCTAACGGGACAATCCTGTTAGCAAATCGAGCAGGTCTTTATTTCAGTGAGAACGATCGCAGAAACATTGCCGACGTCGACAGCACGTCTGTTGGGTCGAAGTATATTGATGGCAATCGCTTGAAAGCATGTTTTTCGACGTGTCTAATACTCGGCTGAGTTTTTGGCTACACGGGAAACAGGCGACCATCGAAGTCAACGAGGCCACACGCATTTCGTGTGCACGAACATGTTGGGCTGATTTTCCATTCGCTTGCTGAGCCGAGCGCGACCCGGTTCATGCGTGTCGTCCGGTTTTCAGATTCACGTGTTGAGATGGCATTGGTTGAAGGTGTTGCTCGAAAGCCACCCGTGCAAATGTCACAAGGTAAATTCGCGAAAGTTTAGTGCGGAGAGCGTTTCGATCGGGCAGGTTCATGTCAGACGTGGCATCTCTCACTCTAAGGAAAACAACATGCTGCACTTGAAAAATGCGATCCGATCCATCGTTGCCGCACTGCTGATGGCTGCTTGTCCCATGTCAGCGATTGCTGCGGATCCGCTGCCCGACGGTGACGGGAAGCCAGCTGACATGACCAAGCCCGTGCAGGTGTATATCTTGTTGGGACAGTCCAACATGCTTGGCGCCGGCAAGATCAAGGGTGGCGACGGATCGCTGGAGCACGCCGTGAAAGTGAAAGCACTCTACCCTTACCTGATTGACGACGCTGGCGATTGGACCGAGCGCGAGGATGTCCGCAATGTGCGTGTCATGGGCAGCGGTACCGGCGGAATGCGGCAATTCAACAACGAGTGGATGACCATTACCGGCGGCAAGATTGGCCCCGAGATCGGTATCGGGCATCAACTGGGGAATGCTGTTGACGCGCCGGTAATGATTCTAAAAAGTTGTATCGGCAATCGTGCTCTGGGCTGGGACTTGCTGCCGCCGGGTAGTGAAAGTTTTGAGTTTACAGATGCCAAGGGCGTCACTTGGGTTCATCCCGGATACAAAGGATCGCCTGAACGCTGGGAGAAGGGCACAGAGCCGAAGAAGATCAAGTGGTACGCCGGGATGCAATACGATGGTGATATTGCCAGGGCAAAAAAAGTGTTGACTGAACTGGACAAGTATTACCCCGGCGCGGAGCAGTACGAGATCGCGGGATTCTTTTGGTGGCAAGGCGATCGGGACAGCCGTAGTGCCGCGCTTTCGAGCCGATACGAGAAAAACCTTGTTCACTTGATCAAGCAGCTGCGAAAAGAATTTAACGCGCCTGACGCGAAGTTCGTGTGTGCATCGCTTGGGCAAACTAAGAAGGGCGATACCGACGGTGGCGGAAAAATCCTTGACGCCATGATTGCGGTCGACGGCGAATCAGAGAAGTATTCGGAATTCAAAGGTAATGTTGCCACCGTTTACACCCACCCTCTGTCCAAAGGCAGCAACTCTGGCAGCCACTACGGCGGCAACGCTGAAACTTACATGAACGTCGGCGAAGCCATGGGCCGCGCGATGGTGAAATTACTGGAGAAAAAGTGAATCAGCAGTCGTTTGATTTAGTAGTCGATTGATTTAGTAGTCGATTGATTTAGTAGTCGGGCGGCCGCCACCATTTAGGGCGCGTCTGTAAAATGGGTATCGGGCAACCTTCTTGTCCTCATTCTACTTTCGCGATACCGAACTCTGCCACGATCAGCATGCCGAGTATGTGTCCTGACCAAAACGTTGGGAATTGGAGCAGCAAATAACGTCCCAGCGTTGGCGATGGTTTGCCACATGCTATTGACCGTCGCGAGGCGTTTCGATTCTCTGTTCATCTTTAGGCGAGCCGTCCGCGCATTTTTTGCAGACGAGTTGGTGACCGAGCATGGATTCTCGGCCAGCTTGTGATGTGACCCACTGGCGATGCACCCATGGTGGATCATGCCGGACGTGTTGGTTGTGCCCACATGCCAGTTGGGCAACCCAGTGCCCTTGTTCATCAGTGTGGTAGCCGGTGATCGGCTGGGAGGTCGTCGCTTTATTCATGTTCATGAAAAAGCTTTACACGCGGCAAACAGGTTCGCAAGGGGATGATTGTGTATCCTGTGATGTGTCTGTGGCACGCCGATTTACCCGGAAGGATACGATCCATGACCAAAACCGCTGGCTTGTCGATGGCAATCTTACTGATACTTTTTGTTTTGGCGGCCGACGGGTCCGCGGTCGCAGCGGACATAGCGAAAACGCAGCTGAGTTCCTATGCCGTGGTGGTGAAGAAGACGACGGCTGAGGATGCACAGTGGCAGGAGGTCGTCGCAGCGTTAAAGGCGAAGCACAACGGTTCCGTCATCATTTACGAAGCGTCGGTCGACGAAGCTCTGGTCGCCCTCAAGCAGGAGTTTCCTCGCTACACCTGTTTTGTTGCTCAGCCCAGCGAGGCAACCGGCAACTTCGTCCGGCAGGTACACCAGCTGACTCGGAAGTTGGACGGCGATCCCTACACCGACACCTTCTGGGGAATTCTGACGGGCCACGATGCGGAAAACGCTCTTGCCATCGCACGTTACCGTGAGCCGCTGGTCGTTGAGAAAGTTGCCTCGGGAACGGAGTTCGCTACCGAGATGGTCACCCAAGGCGAGTGGTACGACGAACTGGTCAAGAACAAGCACGTCAAGAAGCAGCCCGGCGGTAAGGCCGAGGTGCTGATGGGCCCCGACGACACCACCAAACCGCTCGTTCAGCTACTCAACAGTCAGCCCGATTTAATAATGACTTCGGGGCACGCCACTCAGCGTGACTGGCAGATCGGTTTTCGCTATCGAAACGGACAGTTCCGATCCAAAGCGGGCCAGATGTACGGGGTGGACACCCAACAAAAACGGATCGAGATCGACTCGCCCAACCCCAAGGTCTATTTGCCCATCGGCAATTGTCTGATGGGCGACATCAATGGGACCGACAGCATGGCCTTGGCCTGGATGAACGATGTGGGCGTGAAGCAGATGCTGGGATATACGGAGCTGACCTGGTTCGGTTACATGGGCTGGGGCGTACTGGATTACTTCGTTGAACAACCGGGCCGGTACACGCTGACCGAGGCCTTCTTTGCCAACAACCACGCTTTGATCCACCGACTCAATGCGGCAGATACGCCCAAGGGCGACCTACGCGGGTTAGCGTTCGACCGGGACGTCGTCGCTTTCTACGGCGATCCAAAATGGTCGGCAAGGATGGCCGAGATGCCAAAGTACTATGACCAGAAACTGGATATTCAGGACGGCTTGTACACGCTGACGATTACGCCGAACCGCGGCAAGGATTCGTTCAAGCCTGTCAACACGAACGGTTCGCAGCGTGGTTGGCGACCCATCGTTGAGTTCCTGCCCCATCGAATCAAGGACGTCAAAATCACGGTTGGCGAAGACCTCAATCCCGTCGTGACAGATGACTTTATCCTGATTCCGAACCCCCAGACTTGCGATCCGAAGCGAGACTACAAATTGATCTTCAAAGCGGTTCAACAGTAATCCGGCTCGCGTGGTCAAAAAAAGTAGAACGACCCCTCTGGCCGACAGTTCACGTCGTAGCCTTACCTGGTGGGGCCGGTGTTTTTACGCCAACGACGAATCACGTCTTCTTGAACGGATGCGTTGGATCTTGTTGGTTTTTGCGAGCGACTTTGACCAACCTGCGAGCCAAGAAAGCAACGAACCACGTTGGCGTGAATTGATGGCACCGCGTCATCGTCCCGGCTGAATTCGGCATTGCGTCGGCCGCCATAACTTGCCGCCCACGGCCCAACGAGTCTAGACTCTGGATCTCTACCCAGCCGCAGAAAGCGACTAAGTTGAACCACTTATCGATTCGTCTCCATCGACGAACCGATTCGATCGCAATTCCCAAGGCAAGGAGTCAGACTCATGAGCGACAGCGACGGGCTTATTTTTGCGTTTGCACTCAAGGGAAACGGAGGCGGCACCCCGCTCACCTGGGACTCAGTGAGGCAGTGGCGTCCACAGCATGGGACGCTCTGGGTCCATCTGGATTACACCGAGAGTGCCGCGAGGGAGTGGCTGGAAAAAACTAGCGAGATAGAGCCCGTCATCGTGGACGCACTCACGGCAGAGGAAACGCGTCCGCGGAGCCTGGTACACAAGGGTGGAATGCTGTTGATCCTGCGAGGTGTGAATCTTCATCCGGGAAAAGATCCACAGGACATGATATCCATTCGCTTCTGGATCGACGCAAATCGCATCGTCACGTTACGGCATCGCCGTGTGATGGCGATTGACGATCTACGCCAGGCGGTTGAGGAAGGACGTGGTCCGGTGAGTTCTGGCGGATTTTTGGAGGCGCTGGCTGATCGTCTTGTTTTTCGAATGGGGACTGTGATCTCCGACGTGGACGACTGCGTCGACGCACTCGAAGAAAAAGTAATCTCCGAGCAAACCTACGATCTTCGCCAGAAGATTTCGGCAATTAGACGGACCGCTATCGGCATGCGCCGTTATCTCGCCCCACAGCGCGACGTCATGGCGCATCTCCACAGCGAAAGAGTGGATTGGCTTGACGAGATGGATCGCATGCGTCTGAGGGAAATCGCTGACCGCACAACCCGGTATGTCGAGGATCTTGATTCGGTTCGAGATCGGGCCACCGTGACGCAGGAAGAACTCAACGGTCGCTTGGCAGAGCAAATGAACAAGACGATGTACATCTTGTCAATTGTCGCGGGTATCTTTCTGCCACTGGGTCTGCTGACCGGGCTACTGGGTATCAACATTGGCGGCATTCCAGGAACGGAGAACCACTGGGCCTTTACCATCTTTTGCGTTTTGTTGCTTGTCGTCGCGGGCGGGCAGGTTTGGCTCTTCAAGCGAAAAAGATGGATGTAAGGGTAGTAAGTTGGGCGTACGACGGCACCGGAGCAAGCATGTCGCGTTTGTGTGATCAAAGTACCCAAACAAGCACTTTGGCCGACCATTTTCGAAATGATTTTTCTTTCAAGCACCGGTTTGTCGGCCGAGTTCGTTGCCGGTTGTGTTGAGTCGTCGAGCGTAGCTGCTCATTGTCCTGGGAAGTCGTTCACCGCCTAGGTCCGAACCGCCGATGTGATTTCAAGGAGCGCTAAGCTGATCGGGCGCGCCAACTAGCCAGCCGACTCAGTCGAAACGTTTTCAGTTGCTGGGCATCGTGGCATTTTAACGGGACGCGACGAGACACGAATGACGCGGGGGGGCGGGGACTGCGGGGGTGGGGGTTGCCGCAAACGAGCCAAAGCCTATTGCATCGACCCGGTGGCAGTGAAGGACATCAGTCGGCCTCGCTGCTGCGACGGCCTCTTTACTTTCTTGAATTCTTGCGTTTCGCTTTTTTTGCTCGCAGTTTTCGTTTCTGGTCGCGTTCGCGTTTGGATACCTCGCGTTCCCAGAGTCCGAATCGCATGACCATCCATTCGATGAAACCTTCTGTTTCGTGCCAAGAATTCAATTGTTCAAAGATTACATTTGCCGCTTCTTCGGGACTGCCCAACGCGTAATGCTCCGGCACCATCGGTGGTTCGCTCGATGCAAACACCTCTAGGACATGCGGATTGAACCGAAAAGCGTCAGCAATCGCTTGTCGTGCGGACCGACCGTTGGGACCCTCACGTCGAAATTCGACTTGCGCCTTTAAATAGAGCCAACTCGCAGACTCCTCCGGATATCGGTTCAGAACTTCGATCGCCTGTTGCTCGCGATTTTGGCTTAGCAACAACGGTATGACTTCGTACCGAACGCCCATGTCGTCGTTCGTGTTCAGTCTCAAAATGTCAAGCATTTGCGCGATAGCTTCGTTGGCTTGCCCATCGTCGGCGAGAGCCATCGCCAATCCGTATTTGGCTCGCATCAAAGAACGTGTTTCCGAAATACCCCAGAATTTTCCAACTTCTGTTTGGAGCAAGTTCGCATTCTGCGACTCGCCGTGCTTGACCGCGTTCGTGAACAACTTGATTTTCTCAGTCGAGTCGTGAATGGATTCCGCCAACAGGACATTGGATTCGACATGCGTTGGGTCTTCCAGCAAAGCCTGTCGAGCCAGCTGAATCCGCCGTCGCCCATACGTGTCGATTGCCGCGTAGCAGAGGTTGTCGGCTCGATCAAACGGCGTTTTTGAAGGATAGTCAAAGTCATCCATCGAACCGGTAAACTGGGTGTTGAGCAGTTGGTTCAATTCGTCCAGTTCCATCCCTTCGTTTTGAGCGATCACTTGTTGGACCAGTTTGAAATGCCGCTCGTTGCCGCGGGGTTCCGGTATCAGCCCACGATCAATCCACTCTTTTCGGTCCGGCGGGTCCAGCAAATCCGGGATCAAGATTTTGCATCGTTTGTTTTTGTTTTGAATTGACACTTGTTTGGACCACTGGCCGGAATCGATTTCTTTTTCCGTTGTTTCCGCCAGCGCGGCCAGCAAAACCGTGGCAAACTGAAGCTCCTTCGGGCGCGGCGGTCGGGCATCACCGCGAGCACAGAACAGGAACTGAGGAAAGGCATCACCCGTTTCCAGTGGCAGGTCAAGTTCCCGCCACAACGCTACGTCTGCCGGAATGGCCTCATTGATTCCGTTGAAGGTCAGGCTAAAGATCTGGAGCGAGTCCATATCCAGTCGCCCAGCCAGCATGTCCCAGTGAGTGCCGCTCGATTCGTAGAACCCAATTCCAAACTCTTGCCGAGCAGCACCCAGAATGGTTGCATACTTCAAGCATCTTGGAGGCTTTGGCGTTTCGATTTTTAACAAGTCGGCGTCGCAGAAAAATCGCCACGGACGCGCGCGATAGAAAGATGCTGCCGCAACGGCGAATGCTCGAATTTGTTCTTCCGAGCAATCCGAATCGGCAAGCGAAGGGGCCGTGAACGCATCAAGCATGTGCTCCGTCATGCTGGATTTTACTTCGCACCAGAATTCCGGCTCCGCATCCCAAGTAACGTGCGTTCCTGAATGGCCGAGTACCTCGCGCAACCTGCCAGCCAGCGCCTCGTCCGTGACGCAAATGCGGGCCGGCCGATACCCGAACTGTTCTTGCTCGGCGAATTCCAGAAGCTCATTTAGCAACAATTCAAACGGATCACCGTTCGTCTCAGGCTTTCCGTGTACGCGTTCTGCTTCACACGCTACCCACAGAGCCATCTTCGCATCCGCCACCGGCGAATCAGCCAGCGCGGCGCCGGCAAGTTCGCCGAAATCAATGACTCCACCTTGCCATTGCGTCTCGTGCTCAATCGGATAATTCAAAAAGCGAGCCAATTGCTTACTGTTGGACAAGTTAACACTCCGTTTGTTGTTGCTCTTTCGTCCCCAAAGTCTAATTTACTCGCGGTCAATAATCGACAGTCCGTCCGCCAGTGCTCGCCCACTGTCAATTTCGTCACCCGAGATCGAGACCCCCCAAAGCGAAACGTCGGTTCGACGTACGTCGCGGTGAGGTCAGACCCTAAACTCTCAGAGTCTCGGGCTTACAGACAGTCACCGTTGACGCGTGGGTTAACACGCTTTGAGACCTTCTGCGACGTCGGCGACCGCAACCAGTACTTGTGTTGGCAAGAGACCTGACGAGAAAGCCAAATCACTTCGACGCTGGAGTCGATGCAACCGATGTCTCGAAAAACCACGATCGTTGAGGCCGTTAAAGGAATGTTCTAGACCCTTGGGGCTCTTGGTCCGGTCGACGTAATTGGCGTGGTGCGAGATAGGTCTCTACGGATGTGCTTCAGGGTTACGACACCCGATCATTACGGTCTCAAACTCCGAGCATTTTCCTAGGCTATCAGAAGCATCTCCTCTGAGGATCGATAATCGCCAAGCAAGGCCGCTGGATCCTCCATTTGCAACTCCGTGGCTTCGAAGTAATCGGTTTAGCGTGCGCTCCTCCGACTCACGTGAGACGAAAGCTCGCTCTAGTTCGTGCTGCCTGATCCAGGTGATTCTGTGGGTTTGGCCTTCACGGCCTGCTCTGCCTCGGCCTTGATGATTTTGAAGTCTTCATCATCAGGTCTTATCTCCAATCCCCGCGTTGCATAATCCAACGCTTTCACTGGACGGCCGTTGTCCAAGAAGGCTTGAGAGGTCTTCCTTAGCAGCCATACTTTTTCAGGGGTCAATTC
>JABDKS010000233.1 GCA_013002105.1 Pirellulaceae bacterium
CTGGTGAACAATTGCTGTTGCGAATGTTCGCCAAATCCATCGTTTGCATTTCCCAGACTTTTGCCATACCGGTCGTAGGGAACATCACAATTGCACGTCCGCCGTCAGCTCTTCTTGATCTTTCGTACCGCTGTTGCCTAGGCAGATTGGCGTTGCGTGCGGTATGTTCGCACCCCTAACAACTACCGAGTAGAAACCCTCATCGACTGCCGGGACACAGTGTGAAGGATCAGACCGATGGGGCCTCCGCTTGGATCTCGATCCGCCGTCGCATCTCAGTTAGATTGCCCGCGATCGTGACGACACAGTTGTGATCTTCCGCATCGATGCTTTCCAACATCGCCGACGCTTCACCGGCGATGACCGCAAACCCGCAGGTGCCACTGGCATCACGAATCCATTGGCCAATCTCTGACAACTCGTCGACATCCTCTCTCTCTACAGCACGCTCGAGTTCGTCAAGCTTCGCGTCCAAGCAATCGACATACTTCGTAACCGCATCGCGAAAACGAGGTTTGCCCACTGGCAAAGTTGACACGATCGGCTTGCCTGCTGTGTCTTGTGATCGCGCCACTCGATTCTTGTCCGTCACCGCCGAATCATCAGCGACAGCGACGATGGGATTGTTGTGTTTTGATTCGCCCGCGACCGCAACCTCTTGTTTACACATCGGCTGCTCGCTTTCAGCCATGCCGGCGACGACCTGATGGCACAAGCGATCAATCTCGTCAAGCAGATCCGCAGCTCGGTCAAAATCGCTTTGACGAGCGCATTGTTCCAGTTCCTTGGCTGGATCCGCGAACGCTGCAAAACCGACATTCGGACCCGAACCTTTGAGCCAATGTCCCAAATCAGCCAATTCTTGATCGTTTCCTTGCTGCATGGCTTGCCGCATCAGGTCGATCTGCTCGGGCAACCGCCGAACGAATTTCTCCACGATGACTCGAAATTTGGGATTGTCGGTGTTCAGCGTCGAAAGGATCGGCAAACGCGATGGACTACTGCCATGTGCCGCCGGACTCGATGGTGCCGATTCGGTTTTAACTTGCGCCGTTGTCGTATCCACACCGGCGATGGCGGCCAATGTGGTGATCAAACGATCGAAGTTGATGGGTTTGGTCAAGAAACCGCTGCACCCGGCATCCAGACACTCCTGTTCGGCGTGCTGCATGGCGTGTGCGGTCAAGGCAACGATCGGTTTGTCATAGCCTTGTTCACGCAGCGTCCGCGTCGCCGTGTACCCGTCCATCACCGGCATTTGCATGTCCATTAGGATGACGTCCCACTCTTGCTCGGTCGCCAATTGGACCGCCTGCAAACCATTTTCGGCAGTCATAAAATCGGTTCCCGCTTCCTCCAGAATGACACTCATCAAATCACGGTTCTCTTCTCCGTCATCCACCAGCAACACGCGCATTCCGGGCAGATGAATCGCCAGATGCTCGTCGTCGTTGCAATCGCTTTCCAAGTCGGCCAGCGTGGGTGTGATCATTTCCACGCCGTCAAGCGAGCCGGCATCAATGGTCACGGTAAAGACGCTGCCAATTCCTTCTTCGCTGGTCACATTGACCGCGCCACCTAGGGCTTCGGCGAACCGCTTACTGATCGACAACCCCAGTCCGGTGCCGCCGAAACGGCGTGTCACGCTGGCATCGGCTTGTGAGAACGGATCAAAGATCTTGTCCGCGGCTTCCTGCGTCATTCCGATCCCGGTATCAACGACCTGGAACACGATCTGGGGTCTGCCAAATTGAGTTTCCAAACGCGTCACAATTCGGACACCGCCCTGCTCGGTAAACTTGATCGCGTTGCCGACCAAGTTGGTCAAGATTTGCCGGACACGAGCGGGGTCACTGGTGATTGATTCCGGAATCGGTCCGTCGAATTGATAGTCCAATGAAATGTTCTTTTCGTCCGCTCGGACTCGCATCACCGTTGCAACGTCGGCAACCACGCGGTGCGCGGCGCACGGAATCGATTCGACTTCCAGTCGATCCGCTTCGATCTTGGACAGATCCAAAATATCGTTGATCAGATTCAACAAGTGCGTCCCGCTGGTGTGAATTGTATTGAGATGATGCTGACGTTTTTGTTCGTCGCGTTCAATGTTTCGCCGCAGGACTTCGGTGAATCCCAGGATTGCATTCATGGGTGTGCGAATTTCGTGGCTCATGTTGGCCAGAAACGCGCTCTTGGATTGGTTGGCTCGTTCAGCGGCTTCCTTGGCGTTGGCCAACGCCTCTTTGTTCTCTTCCAGCAACGTGATGTCCTCCATGATCACCATCACTCCGCATCCTGCGATCGGCGTGCTATTGACGCTGAATGTCAACCGACGGTCTGGCAAATCCAATCGCAGAATCCGTCCGCTGACCATTTCGCCGGTTTCCAACGATTCGACCCACGGCAACTCTTTTGTTTCGTCTTCGCGGATCCAATCCAGCGACGATGCCTTCATTCCGAAGGC
>JABDKS010000254.1 GCA_013002105.1 Pirellulaceae bacterium
CAGGTCGAACCATTTCTTCGAAGCGTAAATGGGGACGTGCGGTAGATGAAATCCGATGGCCATAAAAAACGGCTTATCACGAGCCGCCAACTTTGGCAGTTCCGCCGCCGCCCAAGCCGCCGTTTGATAATCGCGTTGCTCTTGGTCAGGCGTGTCGACTTGTCCCCAATCCCACAGGGGATGAGAACCGCGTAATGTGAAACGCACTTTCTGGTTGCCGCGCCGCCAGCCTGTGTTGCGTTCGATGTGATCAAACGAGTCTGGGTCGGCAGCGCCGTGGAATATCTTTCCCTTGGTCGTGACGAAATATCCCTGTCCGCGAAACGTCTGAAACAGGGTTTCCGCATGTTTGGTCGGCTGGACCGTGCGAAACCGAGGCCCAAGAAAGTACATTCCGGTTGTCGATGGTAACTGACCGAGCAGCATACTGACGCGCGACGGATTACAGATCGGCGCTTGGCAATGTGCATTGGCGAACATCACCCCGCGTTTTGCCAGCGAATCGATATGCGGCGTTTGGACCTGCGGGTGCCCGCCGTAACAGCCCAACCAATCATTCAAATCGTCGATCGAGATGAAAAGGACGTTTGGCCGATTCGCATCCGCAGACTGCGAGCTTGGTGGCTGATCGGCTGCCGACAATTCCGTTGTCAGAAAAACGATGGGCGACGCGGCAACGATCCACAGCGCAACAACAATTCGCAACATGTCTGTCCTATTCGGGTTCTTTGATCTGGTTACTGATGCAGTACAACTTCGATGCGGTCCGAATCAACAGCTTGCCGTCGACAACCGCCGGACAGGCAATCGTCAACTCGGACAATTGGTTCGTATGAAGTAGTTCGTACTCCGCTCCCGCCTTGATCACGTACGTCAATCCATCCTCGCTGAGGCAAAAAATCTTTCCGTTGTAGGCCCACGGCGATGCGGTGAAGGAGCCGCCGGGTGAGAAACGTTTTTTGCCGTAAATCATCTCGCCGGTCTTCGCGTTGTGGCACGTCAAGAATCCTTGGTCGTACAACGTGTACAGAAAATCGCCGTACACGAGTTGCGTCGTGTTGTACGGTGCTGCCGTTGGTCTGTACCAGCGAATAAACTTACTGTCGGTAAACTGGTCCTCCGGCGTAATGTCACCCGACGCACCCGGCAAAACAGCAAACGTCGGGCGATGAGAATCGCCAACATATCCCGATGCGATGTAGCACATGCCGTGAGCAACAAAAGGGGACGGAATCACCAAGCCCGACATCTGTCCATCAAATTCCCACAGCAAGTTGCCGTCTAAATCGTAAGACCGATTCTTTTTTTGGCCCGGCACAACGATCTCGGTACGCTGCTCATGTTCCCAAATCAAGGGCGTCGCCCACGAGTGTGTTTCCTGACGTTCGGTGCGCCATCGCTGCTGGCCTGTCTTGGTATCAAACGCTGCGATCCAGGAGGTACCAAAATTGTCGTACACAACGATCACTTGTCCGTCGTGAACGATCGGTGACGCCGCAGCACCGTAATCCTGCAGCGTTTTCTCCGGATCGATGGCACGACTCCAAAGCAACGCTCCGTCAAGATCGTAACAGTACAACCCCAGGTCACCGAACAGGACATACAATCGCTCGCCATCGGTCGTCGGTGTCTCAGCCGCATACGTGCTTTTGGGGTGCCGCGGCACCTTGGGCAGGCCGACATGAGCCTCGTGCTTCCAAATCTCTTTGCCAGAACTCAAATCAAAGCAGTACACCATCCAATGATGGACGCCCTTGGCCGGATCGCGAACACCTTTGCCAAGGTACAGCCCACCTTTGGGCTTTACGTTGTCGTCGCTTTCGGCGACCACCGTGGAAACAAACACTTTGTCATCCCAAACAACCGGACATGCCCAGCCAAGGCCCGGGACGTCCGCTGACCAAAGCACGTTTTCCTGGCGACTCCATGTCTCGCTCAGCCGCTGATCGTCAGCGTACGCGGCCGTGCCATCGACGCCCCGAAATCGGGGAGAATTCTTTTGGCTGACAAGCCCAGTCGTACGGTCGCTAAGTGCGGCAACATCGTCGGCGATCGCTAAGTCACTCTTCGCACCGACCTCGGTGCGGGCTATCCCCAACCGTTTTGCGGTGAAGTCTAAGTCTCCCGTGTTGCCGTTGACAGCGTAATTCAGGACACCACGCATCGTGTCGCCGTAGGGACGACCGGTGAATGAAACGTCCAACCGATTGCCGCTCAAGTCCCCGACAATGTCGAATCGAAGTTCATTGTCGACGATCGAAATATCTGTTGGCGTGAGAACTTTGTCGTCACTGCGATAGATTCCAGAGAGTTCGTCGCCCTTTGCTGACAGTGTCAGTGTGGGCACCAACGTCTTATCATCTGGCGTTTTGATTTCAAACGCCCACGTCCCCAGCACATCCGCCGTCACAACACTTCGACTCGGATTCCACCGATACTCCGCTTCGCCCTGGCTGGTTTTAGCGACCACCGTCCCGTCAATTTGATCGCCCTGGACGCTGCCGGAAAACAGAAACGTGACCGTCTGCCCCAACTCCGCATCAAATTCAAACGAGACCACTTCGCCATCAAACTTTCCGTTCCGCAGAGTCAGTTCGGCACCCGAACCAACGTATTGACCGGTGACTTTTCCGCCATCAGCTAACTGTAATTGGACCGAATCGCGAATCGTTTCGCCGTCTTGCTCGTGCTGCCACCGCCAAGTCCCCGACGGCGTCGCGTCTTGCTGCTGCTGTGCCGCCAGATCCAACGCGGGCAAGACAAACACAAAAATCAGTGTGAACGATCGAGCAAAAAGCATGGCACAAGTCCGTTGGCGCGGGGAGATCACGGATCAGCCTGACGTCGAATCGCGTCGGGCGGGACCGATGTCACGCTGCGAGTGTCGTGACCGACTTAGTTTATCACCAATGCAACGAACGCGTCATCGTCGTCTATACGAATTCCCAGCGTCCGATCACACCGTCGTCCAAATCGACGTAATACAAAAACCCGTCGGGACCTTGGACGATTTGCACAACCACGTTGGCGCCCGTCGCGAACGTCTGCACGCTTTCAATGTCTCCGTTTGTATCAAAGCTAACGTTGCGGACGATTCCTTGCCCCAAATCATTGAAGAACAAATCGCCTTGGTATTCCGTTGGGTATTGATTGCCGCTGTAGATGTCCCCGAGCACGATTGCGTTGATGCCGTCTGCCGCATGATTGAGCGACAGAATCGACGGGGTCGCATTATTGTTGGCGTAAAAGGCCGCGGCTTCCGGCAGGTTCTTGTATCCACCGGTTTGCACATTCGTACCGGTCGCTCCTTCGTAAAACGGCCATCCGTAGTTGGCACCCGGTCCGGCGCCATTGATCTCTTCCCACGCGGTCCACCCCACGTCGCCGACATAGACCTGTCCCGTTGCATCATCGACAGTGATGCGGAACGGATTACGAAGGCCATATTGGTAGACCTTGGACCGATTCGCATCGGGGTCATTGTTGTAGAACGGGTTGTCGATCAAGCCATCGCCGGTGATGGGATCGACTCGCAAAATCTTTCCCGACAGATTGTCAATATCCAAAACACGCAACGCGCGTGGGTCCACCTGGTTGTACGATGCACCGTCGCCAATGGAAACATACAAGGCACCGTCTGGACCGAACTCGACGGCGCCAACTGTATGTGACTCACTGTCACTGGCGATAAAATCTTGGAGGTTGGTTCCGTCAGGCAAAATGCCGGCGGGCGGTTCGGAGAAGTTCGACGTGCTATTTGCAAATCCATTGAAGTTCTCCCAGGTGCTGTTTTCGCCCAATAGGATGAACTCGCTGCCCGGGACAATCGATGTGTAACCGGTCGCTGCATCCAATGTCACGCGCGTCAGTCGCCCTGCTCGATTTCCGTTTCCGTCCGGACCCGCCAGCGAGCCCGCCGATTGATCGTTCACTTCTGGAGGATCGTAGGTGTACAACAAATACAAGTACGGGCTGTTGGATAGGTCAGGGTGAACCGCAATATCCAACAAGCCGCGATCGCGAGTTCCATTGACGCGGTCGCTGAAATCCAACAATGTGCCCAAGTCGCTTCCGTTTTGATAAACATGCACGACGCCGCGTTGTTCGGCCACATACATGATCGATCCTCCGGCGGTGAAATCAATGGAGGTTGGTTTGATAAAACCGGTCGCAATCGTCTGGGCCACCGGTGTCGAACCGGGGATGGGATCGTTGGGAATCGGAGGTACCTCCGTATTCATCGACCAATCGATCAAATCGTGGTTGTTCGCCAAGCCACCCGTACCCGCACTGAATCCAGCGTATGCCTGACTGCCTACGATTCCCAACAGATCGACGTTTGTTACCAACAAAGGATTCGTCGGCTTGGTGGCTGTCTCCGATAGATAGACCGCCAACACATTGTTCGTGCCGTTGTAGTCAATCCATGCATACTTGTCGGCTCCTCCGTTCAAATCGACCGCATATGTCTTCGTAGCGATCGGCGTAGCGACATTTCCGTTGACCAACACCGATAGGTGGTTGTCGTTGACATCATCGGCATTGGCGTATGTATCAAATTCGATTGCCACACTGTTATTGATTCCCGCGTAACCAAGGCCACCGCCGGTCTGGCCGATCGCGAGGCTGCCGGCTGGATCGCCCTGAACGACAAATGTCATTCCATCTGCACCATTGCCGCCACCACCAGCAGCGATTCGAAATGTGAATTGGGACTGAAATGACGTGTCCGCGTTGATCGGTATCGCCGTATCGTAAAATGCGGTTCCCGCTTGATTGAGCGCCGTATCGGTCAGCCGCAGCACACCACCTGTACCTACAGCACTACCATTGAGAATCAACTGACCGACATCATTGAAATCGGCAAATTGTGGCAATTCGATGTCGTTAATCGTGATCGTTGCGGTCCTTGGCACCAGGATTCCAGCGCCCGTGGGATTATCAATCGTGAACGAAAACGTCTCGGTTCCTTCGGCAACGCCATCGGACACCAGCGTGATCAAAACGTCACGTGACGTTTCGCCAATCGCGAAACTCAGAACGTCGTCGACACCGACAAAATCGTCTCCCTCAACGGCCGACCCTGAAACCGATCGGTACTCGATGGTCGCCGGCGTGTCAGATCCACCCGTTCGATTGATGGTCACAATCGCCACACCGGCTGCTTCATCGACATTGATGACACTGTTGGCCAACACAAACGCGCCACTTTCGGCGGGCGGCTCCGCGTCGTACTGAAAATAGCCATTGGCATGCAGCATCTCGCCTCTGCCATACCCGGCTACCACTCCGTCGTCGCTGGTCCATGTCCCCGTGGAATAGACCGTCGGATCCTCGGTCTGGTAGATGACTCCATCGATGTCGATACGGTCGACTCGCACATTGCGATCCGTGCCCGTCGCCTCGTCGAATAAGTCATTCGTGAACGCGACGCGTACTTGATCAGCCGCGACCAGACCGGTTGCCGCGAAAGTAAACGCTTGTTGGTTCAGCCCGATGTCCGTCCATTGCGCAACGGCGATCTGGTCAATTTGCAATTCGATCGTCTCATCACCTTCAAATCCTTCTGCATAGACGGTGACGATGGATCCGTTGCCGACTGGTGCCGCGGCGTATTGAAAATACCCGTTGCCATGCAGCGTTTCGCCCCGCCCGTAACCCGGCGTGATCCCGTCGGCAGCAAGCCATGTCCCTGTCGAATACACGCTGCTCGATTCGCTTTGCAACGTCTGCTCACCGACCTGAATGAAGTCGACCGTCAAATTACGGTCAATCCCATTGGCATCGTCGTACAAATCATTGATGAATGCCACGCGTACCCGATCGGCCGTTACCACTTCGCTGACGGTGTAGTTATAGGTATTGCCAACCGTGCTAACGTTCTCCCAGGTTTCAACGGTAACACCGTCGATTTGCAGCGACATCGATTCCTGTCCCGTGGAACCGCTCGCTTGGATCGCGATGGGAGTCCCTCCGCTACTCGTATCGGCATACTGAAAATACCCATTGGCGTGCAAGTACTCGCCGCGTCCAAAACCTGCTACCAAACCATCGGCCGGCAGCCAGGTTCCTGTCGAAAACACCGACGGGGATTCCGTCTGAAACGTGATACCGTCCACCGAGATCGAATCAATACGCAGGTTACGGTCAACTCCATTGGCCTGATCGTAAAGGTCGTTAGTAAACGCAATACGAATCTGGCCAGGATCGATATCGTCGACATTGTAGGTATACGTCGTGAAAACATTCCCGTACGCATCACCACCGACATTCAGATAAGTTGCAACGACTTGCCCGTCGATCTGCAATTGCATCATTTCTTCGTTCGTCACGCCGGCGGCGCGGATAGTGATTGGCAGCACACCTTGGTAGTGGTCGCGGGCTCGCTGCGAGATCGCGAGCGCACTGTCGACTTTACCAACCGATCGCTCCAATAACCAATCGCCTCCAAGCTCCGATGATCCGGTGTCGTCGTCCGAAGCAGCAACATCCGCACCAGTCAAACCGGCTAAACGGCGGATGAAAGCTTGCCCTGCGTCTCCTTCGCCTGTGCGACATCCATATAACAAGATATCGGCGGTATCGGTCAACGAACGTGACCATCGCCGAATCTGTTCTTGCCGCTGCACCAACGTTGCTTGATCCACTGTCGCGTCACCAAGATCAATGCAACCAGAGCGGCCGTGTGCAATGATGTGGATACTTTGAACACGGCGGTGCGACGCGAGCGCTCGCGTGATTTGATCAATGCCGCAATCGGTACGATCCAGCAGGACTATCTCTTGTGCCTCGTCAATACCGTCGATCAAATCCTCCACATCCGCGACGGTCGGATCGACGAAAACGAGGCTGATTGTGCCACGGACCCGAGTAGCATCATTTGCATCCAATACAACAGAGACGTCGGTCGGCGGCGATGGCGTGACGACCGCACCCGCGTCGGCTGCCAGTAGCAGTCTGCGCTCCAGTGCGGTCATGGTCCACCGAACACTTGATCGATTGTGGCCCCGGTTATTGTGACGATTTGAATCGCGTATCATGATGACAACTCTGGTTGATGCACACGGCTTGACCCCTGCCAAGCGACTCCCATTACGATCACCAGCGTAATCTTGCGTCGATTGCGTTGCCACCTTTGCAAGTGTCTTCTGCCTGCCGAAAAACACGGTAGTCAAATTGATATTTCTGGCGGGCTCATCCGCTCAATTGATCTGGCCGCAATCTTAACAAGGCGTCTTGGAAACCCTGGAAGTCAGATTGACTGCTGAAACATTTCGCGGGCAATCCAATTTCGTCGCCCGATTCCGCGAGAATCCAGCCCGCCGCCTTGTCACCCAAAAGGACGTCATCAATCGCTGCCCAAGACATCCAACTTTCGAAAGTTTTTCCAGCGATATAGATACCGGCTTGGCGAATGCGGATCATCATCGGCTGCGTCTGCAGCGATCGGTAACGAATCACCGATTGCATCGCACCACCGATGAACACCGCCATCAAGCCGACGACGGGTATCACAGCAAAAGCGGTCGACCACGGACGCGATACTAAGAAATTCCAGTCACCAAAAAACTGATAGTTCGTAATGATCCAACCGATTGCCGCGACCCAAATTGGCAGGAACAGCCAAATCCCCATCGGCAGCACGAATAGACTGGTCAGCGTGAGGTACTTGGCCAGCGACTGCCCGAGCGACAAATCGATCGCGCACTCGTACTGCTCGCTCGAGTCGCAAGCATAAGGCCATTCATCCTGATTCCATTGTTGCGAACGTTCAAAGTCCATTCGTCGCCCCTGCTGCCGGCCTTCAAGCTGCTGGTTTTCAAACAGCTCACCCAACGCTTGGTCATCCGGCGGATGGTTGGCCGTGGTGCCCGAATGCTCGTGAACGAATTCACAGACCTGCCGGACATCCGAGGGCGACGAAAAAAAACGCCATGGCAGAATAATCCGACGGGTGTGATCGGTCACAATCGGCAGGAACAGGTGCGTCGGGAAGACAATGCCGCTGGCAAAGTGTTCCCACTTCAACTTCACCGTCGACAACGAATCCTGATCCAAAAAATACTCATCGTTGAGCCAACCGGTCGATGGCGTCGTGTTTTGT
>JABDKS010000707.1 GCA_013002105.1 Pirellulaceae bacterium
AATCTGGACCGACCCTGCAAGCGAAGATCACGACGCCGACCCGATCGACGTCACTGCCTGATGTCGCGCCGCACCATCATCATCGGTGGCGGTTCGATTGGACTTGCACTGGCATGGGAACTTTCCAATCGCGATGTTCGCGTCACCTTGATCGAGCGCGATGAGGTGGGCAAAGCGACGTCGTGGGCGGCTGCCGGGATTTTACCGCCGGCAAACTTTGCCACAGCGACCGACCCCGTCGATCGATTGCGCGGACTGAGCCATCAACTGTTTCCTCAATGGGCCGATCGCCTGAAATCCGAAACCCAAATTGATCCAGGGTTTCGACGTTGCGGGGGTTGGTATCTGGCCAACACCCCGGGAGAACGGGCTGCCATGGTTGCAATGAACGATTATTGGCGTGAGATGGATATTCGATGCGATCGGGCCACAATCGACGACGTCGCCAAACGCGAACCCGAGATCGCTGATTGGCTGCGCACCACCAACAACACTGCTGCCTGGTGGGTGCCCGATGAGTGTCAACTTCGCAGCCCGGATTATCTGCGAGCGCTCACGCAAGCCTGTCGCAACAACAACGTCGCCATCCTCCAGCACGCCGGTGTGCAACAAATCACCAACACCCCTTCATCCGTGCACGTGAAGGTACGATCGCAGGGCGACTCTCACGATGTCATCTATGACGCCGACTCCGTTGTCGTCTGTGCTGGATCGTGGACCGGAATGGTCGACCCGTCGCTACGGTTGCAGCGGAGCATCGTCCCGGTCCGCGGACAAATCCTGTTGCTGAAAACCGACACTCCATTGATACGCAGCGTCGTCAATGTCGGTCACCGGTACCTGGTTGCACGTGATGATGGGCATACGTTGGTGGGGTCGTGCGAAGAAGAGGTCGGGTTACAGTTGGGAACAACACCGGAAGTGCTCGACTCGCTGCGTGAGTTCGCAATCAATCTTTGCCCACAACTGGCGCATGCAGTCGAAGTCGACGCTTGGTCGGGCCTGCGTCCGATGACATTCGACGCCTTTCCGATGATCGGACGTGTCCCGGACACCGCAAACGTGTATGTTGCTGCGGGACATTATCGCAGCGGACTGCATTTGTCGCCGGCCACGGCGGTCGTCTTGGCCGACTTGGTAACCGGGCAACCCGCTACCATCGACATCGATGCGTTTCGTGTCGGAAAACAACAACACCATTCTTGAATAATCGTTTTTGCCGTCGCATGCCAGATTCCATGACGCTAGAGCCACCGGGATCGATCGCAGTGGTCGGTGCCGGACCACTGGGAATCGAAGCCGCTTTGTATGGCCGATTCTTGGGTTATGACGTTCAATTGATCGAAGCGGTCTCGGTTGGTCAGTCGATGCAAACACAGCGCGACGAACCACTGCCGATGCTGCCCAACCGCTGCCTATCGCCGCTGGCCTTGTCCGCCCTGCAAGCACAATCGCACGAAGGCCCTCCATTCGCGCTGCCCACGACGATCGGGAAATGGATCGATGAGGCACTGCTGGCGCTGACCGAAACCGATCTGCTCAGTGGCCGACTCTGCTGTCCGGCCCGCGTGACACAGATCGATCACCTGCCGGTCGAACCCAATGACGACGATTCAATCCGTGACGAACCAGACAGCGACAACATGGTGTCGCCGGATTTCCGATTGACGATCGCTGATGGCGAGCCGATCGACGCCGAGTCAGTGATTTTGGCAGTCGGGCCTTCCAATGACATCAAATTCGGATTTGATGTCCCGACCCCCTATCTATTTCGGATCGGCGAGTCGATTTCGGAGACCGCCGAGGAGCATCTTTTGCTGGGACTGAAACAGATCGTCGACATTTACGCAACGCTTGCCGATCGCGAATCGCTCGATTTGTATCGTCCCCGACGAGGCGTTTGATCGGTCACCGTGGGCTGTAGGAGTCGCCCCCGTGTCTTTAAATGTGATCCGACGCGTGATTCGACCGGTGCTGTAACGGCGAGGTGATGCTTGCCGATCTTCTCACGAATGCGAATTGGCCTTGCTGTAAGCCCGTCTTTCGTGGACAGATAGAGTTCGGCAGCAGCTTTCGAGCGTGAAATCTGTGCGTGAAACACCTCGTCCACACCAACGACGTCTGACATGCAACCATCGACTCCGCCACCCAATCACGAGACCACACCAGGTCCCGACCTGAATGAGATCGAGCAGCTGATCGATCGTACGTCCGATGCCGTCGATGCGGCTGTCAGCGACCAGCCACCACGACAAGCACCGCTGCGTCCGTACCAACTGAATAACCTTTCGCGTTCGACCGACACCACAACCGGGCAACCCATCGATCTGCTGGGGGACGTGGAATTGGACATGCGGATCGAACTCGGTCGCACGCAGATGACGCTGCAAGATGTCCTGCATCTGCGTGGTGGCAGTGTTGTCGCGTTGGACGCACTGACGGGCGATCCGGTGAATGTTTATGTCAACGGACGCATCGTTGCCCGTGGCGAAATCCTGGTCATGAATGACAACTTCTGTGTGCGTGTCACCGAATTGGTAGGCTCCTGATGCTACGTCTGTTCGTTCCGCTGCTGCGTTTGTGCTTATTAGTTATCGGTGCTGCCGTCATCGTACCGGCCGACGTCGCGCACGGCCAACATGGTTTCGACTTTCCAAATCAGAATCGACAGGTCGTCGCGCAGACCAACTACGAATCCACGGCAACACCCATTGCTGCAACGCCATCGTTTCCATCGCTCGCACCACGCTCCCATGACGACGTTGTGCCGGCCGAAGGATCAAAAAGTAAGTCGTTTGGCCCACTAATCACAACCAGTTTCAGTCTGGTAGTGGTGCTAGGGCTGTTTGCTGGACTTGTTTGGATCACGCGCCGCTACGGCAACGGATCGATGACGCAAGGTGCGATCCCCAGTGATGTGATGAAGAGCCTGGGTAGCACGCCAATTGATGCGCGAACACGCGTCACGATGTTGCTGTGCGGAAATCGAATCATCGTGATGGCCCAAACGGCAAGTGGCGTTCACCCTCTATCGGAAATAACCGATCCGGCGGAAGTCCATCGATTGACTGCGGCTTGTACCGGGCAAGCACATCCTTCGTTTGCCGAGACGCTGCGGCAAACCGATAGTCACACATCGGTCGCGTCTGAAGTGGCGAAACCACGCCGACAACTCTTCGCCTCGTCATAACCGTCGAAAAATCGGGCGGTTGTTGAGGTCGCAGCGAGAGCGGCTAGCTGCGAAAAAAATGCAAACGCAACTTCTTTCAGTCAGATTCTGTCGATTTGATCGTCTTTGATCGGTAACAATGGAGCTTGAATTCCGCTTGGTGCAGGCAGAAGCGATCTTGGTGGTCGCAAATGACGTACCTGGCAAAGACTGGCTCGACCATGAATGTGCTCATCGTCGGTGGCGGCATTGGCGGTTTAGCAACCGCCCTGGGCCTTCATCGAATCGGATGTGATGTCCAAGTCTTGGAAAAAGCTCCTTCGTTTACCGACATGGGGGCCGCGCTGAGTCTATGGAGCAACGGAATCTACGCGCTCAATCAGTTGGCTGTTGCCGACAGAGTGCTGCAACATGGCAGCGATGCGTTGCGATTCTGCGATGTTCGCAACCGCGACGGTCGATTGATTCGCCAAGTCGACTGGGATCGACCGAGGCGTCTGACAGGATTTCCCACCGTCGCCGTCCATCGCGCCCGATTGATCGACGCATTGGCTGATCCGATTCGCGATCGCATCCATCACGCTTCTGAATGCTGTCGCATCGACTTAGCTCGCGACCACGTCGATGTCGAATGCCAGGATGGTCGTGCGTTCAACGGCGACTTGCTGATTGCGGCCGACGGGATTCATTCCGCAATTCGCCAGCTAATGTTCCCTGATGTCCATCCCTCCTACCAAGGCTATGTGGCTTTTCGCGCGCTGGTCGATCGATCGCAAATCGCCGAAACGACTAACAAGTGGCAATTGACACTCGCAAACGGAGGTCAATTTGGCTGCGTCCCCATCAATAACCAGCAAGCCTATTGGTTTGGTACCAAGAACGTCAGCGAGTCCGAAGCGGTGTGCTCGATGACCCCCGATGCCATTCACGCCGAAGCAGCCGAACATTTTGCCAGCTGGCACGATCGCGTTGGGAGGATCGTTGCTGCCACCTCGCCGGCGCAAGTCCTTCGTACCCCCATTTACGATCTACCAACGCTCGATTGGTGGTGCCGAGGCCGGATGACACTCACCGGCGACGCCGCCCATGCCATGACACCCAACTTGGGACAGGGGGCCTGTCAAGCGATCGAAGACGCCGTCGTGCTGACGCGAATGGTACAACGATGCCGCGGTGATCGCCGTGAAATCCCTGCAGCTCTGAAAGCGTTTGAACGTGAGAGACGAACGTACGTCGGTCGAATTCAACGCACGGCACGTGTTGCCGGCCAACTGATGCAGAACCAAAACCCAATCGCTCGTGTGGCTTGTCAAAACGTAGTTCGATTTTTGGGCGGAAGCCGTTTTGACGCTGCGGTTCGTTGTGCATCCAAGCGAACCGATCTTTCCGACATGGTCAAACCCAGTGGCGTTCGACCTCCCAAGTTCGCCACGAACCCCCGCGGAGCCTCGGCGGACGCTTTCAAGACCAGGCAAGTTGATCCACAATGACGCGGCTTCTCGCCGGCTGATTGTGGGAAATTCGTATGACCGTTGCCTTACTATTCGTCGCGACCCTGTTGCTGGTCGGTGTCATCCTTCGCCACACCGTCCCGCTGTTTCGCTGGTTGTACATTCCGGCATCCGTCATCGCTGGTTTCGTCGGCCTCCTGATGATTCAATTGGGTCTGGGGTACAGCGAAGCGGGAAATTTGCATTTCGCGGCGACGTCGATGGCAAAGACATTAAGTAGTTGGCCGGGATGGTTAATCGCTGTCGTCTTTGCCGGAATGCTACTAGAACGCAAACCACCGTCGGCCAGCGAAGGAGCCAACCGCGTGGGGCGACAGGGCCTGATGGTTTGGATCATTGTGTTGGGTCAAACCGCGATCGGATTGCTGGCTACCTGGCTGCTGGTCAAACCGTTTTACGAAGTCCCCAATTCGTTTGGCATGTTGATCGAAACCGGCTTTGCCGGCGGTCATGGAACCGCAGCGGCAATGGGCGAAGTCTTTGCGCATCCCACCATTGCCCTCGATGGTGGTTTGGACTTGGGAATTCTGATGGCCACCGGCGGACTGGTCTATGGAATCATCACCGGAATACTGTGGATCAATGTCGGCGTCCGCGCGGGTTGGGTCAGTGCAAGTGACGACGCTGATACCCATTCAATCGATTCGCAGCACGCGCGTGGCAGTATCGGCGAAGCACGAATCCAGCGAGAAACCATTGATCCGCTGTTGCTGCAAGTCATTTGGCTATCGTTGGCAATGGGAATCGGTCTGCTGATGCAGTGGGTCGTAATGCAAACGGCAACGTCGATTGACAGCTGGTTCGCCGCAGAAATTGAAACCGATGCTGCCCAAAAACAACTCTCCCAACGATTGAGCGTTTCGAGTGTCGTCGATTTCCCGCTCTTCATTTACACGCTGTTTGGCGGTCTGATCGTCCGCTGGTCGTTAAGCCTGTTTGGTCAAGCAGAACGAATCGATACCGAGACGATCAATCGATTGACCTCCGCCGCCATGGACATTCTGGTCGTCGCAGCGATCGCATCGTTGAACCTGCAAGCGGTCGTGGCGATGATCGTGCCGTTCTCGGCTCTATTCGTTTGCGGCTGCCTCTGGGCTGCCGTTTGCTTGTTGTTGATTTCGCGTTGGATCTTACCCCGCGAGCACTGGTTCCAATTGGGTCTGATCAATTACGGCATGTCCACGGGCACAACCGCCACCGGATTTGTGCTGCTAAGGATGGTCGATCCGGAATTGGAATCGGGTGCCGCGGAGGACTACGCGCTCGCGGCGCCACTTTCGGCACCGTTTGTCGGTGGCGGCATGATCACGGTGGCCATGCCGCTGCTGTTGCTCGAGCGTATCCCGATCGCACTTTCCGCATTGTTGGCGTGTGCCTTGGTGATTGTGATGATCACCGCGGGCAGACGCTGGTCGGATGCAACGGACACTCTCCAACGGGTCAGTGATTGATCATGCCGATCCGATCGAGCCAGTTTTTGCAAAGGTCCGGCCATTGACTGGCACCCGGGATGTCCTTGGCCAAACCCAGTCCATGCCGGCCTTTGGCAAAGACATGCATCTCCGCCGCGACACCATGCTGCTTGCACGCCTCGTAGTAACGCAAACTATTTTCGACCGGCACCGCTTGATCTTCTTCGGTATGAAACAAAAACGTCGGTGGTGTCTGTTTGGTGACCTGATCTTCGTT
Organism: Pirellulaceae bacterium; assembly: GCA_013002105.1. Next base: position 6,370 of record JABDKS010000707.1, read on the forward strand.
CGACAGGGATGCAATCAATTCCGGGTCCGCATCCGATCCCAACAAATTCCGCTGGCTGCCCTGGTGCGTATAAGGCTTGCCCAGTCCGATCACCGGATAACACAGGATCGAAAAATCGGGGCGCGAAGAAACACGCGCGATCGGATCGGCGGAGTCGGGTTGTCCATCAGCAAACTTGGTCGACACGGTCGAACAAAGATGACCGCCGGCTGAAAACCCGATCACGCCAACACGGTTCGGGTCGACATTCAGTTCTTTGGAACGAGCTCGCAATGATTGAATAGCTCGCTGCGCATCCATCATCGGAACTGGGTGTCCATAACCTTTTCCGTCGTTGCCTTTGCCTCGCAAGCGATAGGTACAAATCGCCGACGTGATTCCCATCGAGTGAAACCATTGGGCGAACTCATAACCCTCGTGGCCCATCGCGTGGCCGCCGTATCCACCACCGGGCAAAATCACCACGGCCGCGGTGGGCGTTGGCGACTGTGCGCGGGTGATCATCAACTGCGGCACATCCCCGTCGGCTTTGGCGGTGACACCCGGTGCGCCATCGGCCCAAAGTGGTTCGGAACTCGGCTGGGGAGCTTCGGCCGCCAAATGATTGGCCATTGCCGTCACGACGCACAAAACAAAAAAAACCGCGAGTTTCAGTTTCATAGAACAAATTCGGTAACGAGTCGTCAGTCATCGGCTCCCAATTGGCCGCCCAGCAGGACGCGTAATTCTAGAGCAATTTTAGTTTTCTCGTAGGCCAGGACCTGTCCTGGCGCAGCGGTGCCAGGACAGGTCCTGGCCTGAATGGCACTTAATCGGTGTAACTCTTGATCGTCTAGGAACTTAGTTGCTATAGACAGCAAAGGGCCTCACTTGCGATTTCTTTGTGTATCTAACCACGCAAAGAAGGCAAGGAGGCCCTTATGTTCGATTCGTTACGTTCTCGTGTCGCTGACCTACAACGCTCCGATCAGCTCGCGTTCGCTTCGCTGTTACCCCAA
>JABDKS010000709.1 GCA_013002105.1 Pirellulaceae bacterium
TGGGACGTTTTCTACAAACGAACTGGACGACTTAGTCACGGCTGCGCGCGTGATCGAAGAATCGTTTTGCGATTTGGAAGACACAGGACTTGCCGAAGCGTTTACGACTCTTCGGTCGACCGCCGCGTCTTTCGAAGACGAACCGCACGTCTCGATCTACATCCAAGCCGCTGCTCTTGGAGGTGCTGCCGTTCAGCGAACCATGGGCTTCCGCATGCACGACGTGCAGGTGCGAGGTGCACTTGCGACCGCACGCGGATCGATCATCGAAATGCAAACTGGCGAAGGAAAAACAGTCGTCTCTGGCTTGGCTGCTGTCATACGCGCGGCCGTTGACAACACCGTTCACGTCGCGACAACGACTGATTATCTGGCCGAACGGGACCACGAAGCGGTCGCAGCTATCTTCGCCATCCTTGGAATTCGGTCTGCCGTGCTGTCGTTGGATGCGAGCCCCGAGGAGACTCAACGGAATTATCAATGCAACGTCGTCTACGGCCCTGGCTATCTGTTCGGATTCGACTATCTCCGCGATCAATTGCAAATTCGAGAATCCGAAGAACTGACCCTCGGTCGCGACGTTTTAGAGTGCATCAATGGAACCAGTTTTCGCGAATCACTCGTCCAGACGCAGCACAAATGTATCATCGTCGACGAAGCCGACAGTGTATTGATCGATGAAGCCGCGACGCCGTTGATCTTGAGTGGCAGTGAGACATTCGCCGAATCGACCGAAGCGTACGCTCACGCAAAACAACTGGCAGTTGAATTGATCGAAGATAACGACTTCACAGTCGACCGACCGCAGCGACAAATTGAGTTGACCGACGACGGTAGAGAGCGAATCTACACCGCACTGCGCGAAATCGGACGACTGGAACTCAGCCGACCCTGGACGACGTATATCGAAAACGCGCTCTATGCAGAACACTTGCTGGTGCGGGACGAGCACTATGTCGTACGCGATGAAGAAATCTCGCTGGTCGACCAACTGACGGGCAGAATCTTTGACGATCGTACGTTACGCGGCGGACTTCACCAGGCTGTCGAATGCAAGGAACAACTGAAAATCAATCCGCCCAATCGATCCATGGCTCGAATCACGCGCCAGCGATTCTTTCAGATGTACGACACCGTTTGCGGCATGACAGGCACCGCATCAGGCAGTGAAGCGGAATTGGAGCATTTTTATGGTGCCCCGATCGTACCGCTGCAGCCGAATGTACCGAGCAAACGCATCGAACTGCCGACTCGGTTTTTTGATTGCTGGGAATCCAAACTCGCGGCTATCGTCGACGAAGTGCAGCGTCTGCGGCAAACGCGCCGCCCGATCTTGATTGGAACGCGGACCATTCGCGAAAGCGTTCTACTGGACGAAACCCTCCGTGAACATGGAATCGAGTGTACGATCCTTAATGGTGTGCAAGACGAAGACGAAGCGGCCATCATCAGCACAGCCGGTCACGTCGGATCACTGATGATTGCCACCAACATGGCCGGACGCGGGACCGACATCAAACTCACACCCGAGTCGCGCGAACTCGGCGGACTACACGTACTAGCCACACAGCGAAACTCGTCTCATCGTGTTGACCGACAACTTGCCGGTCGCGCCGCCAGACAAGGCGATCCGGGATCCTGCCAGTTCTTTGTCGCGGCTGACGATGATTTGTTCCAGCAGTACGGACAAAAGTTTAGCGAGCAAATTCGCACCGCTGCGCAGTCGACCGGCGAATCGGTGAGGGATTTCTCCGCCCAGTTGTATCAATTGCAACAAATGATCGAGCAGCACGCGTACGAGTCGCGACGTAAGCTTGTGCACCACGACAACTGGATGGACCAAATTCGCGAATCAATGGTCGGCAGCGTCTGAGAAAACGAGAGCATTCAACATGAACATCCAAAACAGATTATTCCGCAACCAACAACCCGCAATCGTGCAGACCCGTTTGTACCTGCCAAGCAATCTACGACATGTCGCTCGCTGGATTGCAGTGTTTGTGGTCGGTATTGCGTTTGCGTCCCCTGTTTCGGCGCAGGTGACCCGAAGTTTCACAGAGCCGATTGCCCACAGCAATGTCGCCGCCAGCGAACCCGGGGTCGTCGATACGATCCTGGTTAGCGAAGGACAGCGGGTTTCGGCCGGTGATGTCTTAGCCCAACTGGACCACGAAGCGTTGAAACAAAGCCTGCGAATTTCACAGTTGCGGGCAGCGTCTGTTTCGGAATTGCGCTCAGCCGAATCGAAACTGCGAATTCGCAAAACGCGTCGCGAGACGATCGAACCGATGCTCCAAAGCGGCCATGCGAACCCGGTCGAAGTCGAGGAAGCCATTTTGGAGCAGGAAGTCGCCGAATCCGAGCTCGTTTTAGCACGCGAAAAGATCGCCGAGTACACCTTGGAAGTCGATCGGATTGCTGCACAGATCCAAGCACGCACGATTACCGCACCCATCGACGGTGTCATCAGTGAATTGCATTATCGATTGGGCGAATACATGTCCAGCTCGAAGCCGCAGTTCGCGACCGTCGTCCAGTTGGACCAATTGCTCGTACGTTTTTACCTACTAGAATCCGAGGCCGTTGGTCTGGAATTGGATCAGATCGTGCCGCTGAAAATTCGCGTCGGCGAAAGTTTTCGTGATGTCGATGGCAAGATCAAATTCGTATCGCCGGTTACCGACCCAGATAGCGGAACCGCTCGCATCGACGTGGTGATCGACAACGCCGACGGTCGCTTTCGTAGTGGTTCGCCGTGCCATTGGGTCGGAGCTGAAAATAGCGAGTCGGCGATTGCGACCGATGAGGCGTTCACCAGTCTAGGAATCGGCGGCTAACAATGGACCCAACCACACAGCCCGCGTCCGGCGCACCGGATCCAATCGGCAACGACGGTCAAAATCCGCCACCGCAACCCAAGCAAACACCGCGTCGTCGCGACGCGTCTGCGGTACGCCGCAACACGTCGATCGAACCATCGTCGGTTGACACCGCTGCGCTGCACAGTGAACTGCATCACGCCACTCTGTTGCGTGCGGATGAAGCGACGATTTACGAAGCGATCCGGCGGATCGTGATGAAGTACACCGCGGCGATTGGCGTCGGCCGAATCACCGCGGACGGCAAGAATAGCGACGGATCCTACAACTGGGACTTGAAACCTGAGAACACGACCGGTCGATTACCGCGACGTCACGATTTCATCGAAAAGTTCGCCGAATCGTGCAACACGACCATCCAACGACATTCGATCCAGATGGAACACTTTCTGGGTGTTCAAGCGATCTACTCGCCCATTGAATCCAATGCCGGCGACCCCGAAGTTCTGCTGGTATTGACCGATGACTCCAACACGACCGGCGCCGTCTTTGTTCTTGAGATCGCCAACGCTTACATCACACTCTTTTTGCGGTCCAGCCGCGGTCGCAACAACGACTGGAAACTTGTTTCGCTGGCAGCGCTGATCGAACTGATCTCGCAAATCGAAAGCCAACCAACCTTGGCGCTCGGTTGCGAGGTCGTCGCCAATGAACTGGTTCGGCATCTCGGCGCCAAACAAGTTGCGGTCGGATACTTGCACGACGGTCAAATGGTCGTCGAGTCGCTCTCGGGTACAGTGAAGCTTGATCCTGCCAGTGAAACGTATCACGGTTTGGAGATGGCGCTCAGCGAAAGTGTGCTGCGCGATAGTGTCGCGATCTACCCACCGCGGCCCGACGACGAAACTCATTTGCTGGTCGCTCACAGGCAACTTTGCGGCGATCTGCAGATCCCAGCTGTGATGTCATCGCCGTTGACGACACCCGACGGCAAGACGATCGGCGCGATCTTGCTGACCGGGACCAAGGAGCAAATCCACGGGGATCGCCTGCCGAATTTTATACGCGCCTCCGGACCTCGACTCGCCAGCGCATTGGAAGTCGTATCGCGTGCGCAGATCGGCAGAATTCGCCAGATCAGCAACAGCATACGCACGGCGGTGCCATCGATTCGCGGATTCACATGGGGATTGATCGCGCTTTGCTTGGCAGCCGTCATGCTGATGCCGGTACGTTACCGCGTCCGTTGCAACTGCACCACCGAACCGACTGTCCGACGTTTTGCCGTTGCTCCGTTCCAGGGTTTGATCGAAAAGGGTTTTGCAAAACCTGGTGATGCCGTTAGCAAAGGTCAACTGCTGGCACGAATGGACGGCAAATCGATCCGGTGGGAACTGGCCAGCGTTCTGGCCGAACAACAACAAGCCGCCAAAAAACGCGAAATCGAATTAGCCAACCGCAACGTCACCGCGTCGTTGCTGTCGCAGTTGGAATCCGACCGCCTGATCGCGCGCACTCGGCTTTTGCAACACCAGCAACAGCAGGTCGAAATCCGCAGTCCGATCGATGGTGTGATCCTTAGTGGAACACTCGAACGAGCCGAAGCGGCGGCGGTCGATACCGGCGAAGTCGTGTATGAAATCGCTCCGTTGGATCAAATGCGAATCGAGGTCACCATCCCGGCACAGGAAATCACGCATGTCACGGTCGGACAAGATGCTCGCATCTGGATCGACGGAATGTCCGGACAATCCTTTGTCGGCAGAATCGAGCGAGTCAATCCTCGCAGCGAATTGCGAGAAGGCCGAAATGTCTTCGTCGCCACCGTGACGCTCCCCAATGACAACGATTTACTCCGTCCCGGCATGACAGGTTCGGTTCGGATCGATGGAGCCCGACATCCTTTGGTTTGGAATATTCTCCACCGACCGTGGGATTATCTGGCCTCGCGTCTGACCTGGTGGTAGGGA
>JABDKS010000350.1 GCA_013002105.1 Pirellulaceae bacterium
ACAAAAACCTGGAACGAATCACCGGAATCATTGACTTTGTCTTAGAACGTTACCGCCTGATCAGTTGGGTTGCGATCGTCAGCACATTGGTGCTTGCGATCATCACGCTGATGTTGCGTCCCGACGAGAGGCTGACGAGTAATTTGGCGGCGTCCAGCGAACCCGCTCAAGCACTCGCACACATTGATAGACAGTTTGGTGGCATGGAAACTGCTAATGTCAGCGTCGCTTTTCCGGATGTTGCTGAGGGTTCGGGCGAAATTGTGACGGTGATCGCCAAGGTGGAGGCAGTCCTGCGGTCGGAACCGCTGATCGGCCATCCACTTTCCATTCACAGTTTGCTGCGTGCATTGCCCGGCGACGGTGATGCCGAAACACGGATGTCCATGTTGGAATTGTTGCCTCCGCCGCTCAAACGCGCCTATTACACGCCGGAGTATTCCACGGCAAAAGTCACGTTTCGCCTTCAGGACATTGGAATCGCCCGCTATGGACCTGTCTTCGAGCGAATTGAAAGTCAACTGGCGGACATTCAAAAAGCACATCCAAGTTTTGATTTGCAGTTGACTGGGTCTGCCGTGTGGCGATGGACCGATCTGTATCAGATCGTTGTCGATCTTGCATTCAGCCTCGGCACAGCCACGCTGATTATTTTTGGAGTTCTAGCGTTTGTGTATCGGTCGATCCGAATCGGTTTAATTTCGATCGTGCCCAATTTGTTTCCATTGGCGGCGACGGGATTCTTGCTCTATGTGACCGGCCAAAGTTTGGAAATCGTCAGTGTCTGTGCATTCACCGTTTGTCTTGGGATTGCGGTGGACGACACCATTCATTTTTTGACGCGTTTTTACGAAGAGGACGAGCGGACCAATGATCGGCCCACCGCGATTCGCCGAGCATTTGTCGGCGTTGGCACCGCGTTGATTATGACGACGGTCGTGCTGGTGATCGGATTCAGCACCGCTCTGTACAGCGATGCACGCGACTTCCGGATTTTTGCCATGATGGGCGTGCTAACGATTGGCTGTGCACTGTTTGCTGATTTAGTGTTCCTGCCGGCACTGCTGTTGCGATACGGACCCAAACGTCCGCGACCATCAGAGGAGACTGAATCATGGATGTGATTTTTCCGTAGGCCAGGACCTGTCCTGGCAAAGCCTCGCGAGAATAGGTCATCGCCTTTCGAGCAATTTAAAAAGGCTCAAAGCACCCGAGACTGCTGTCGGCGCATGCCGAGCCGGCTGTGATAACGACATCGTTATGATAGGTTCAGACGAACAACACGTTTCTTTCCAAGCCTCTCAATAAAGCATCCAATCGCATGAACTCCGCTTCTCGATCTTTGGCTGTTCTCGGTTTTACACTCGCTATTTTGAATCCATTGCCCCACAGAGAAGTTATGGCAGCCGACGGCGCCGAGGTTGTTGCGTTTTATGGCTACGACGATTGCATTCGTCTGAGCAACGATGAGGTGCGCGTCACACTTTGCCCCGCCGCGGGTGGCCGAGTATTAGAGTATTCGTCCCATGGCACCAACGTGTTGTATCTTCCAGAGGGAGACGAAGGTTGGCGATACACGCCGGATAAACGTCGGGGTCCCATGAACGCCGGCCGCTTTGATATCGGGCCCGAACAGATGGTCAACCGTGGCCCTTTGCTGTGGATGGGTCCGTGGATAGGAGCGATCACTGGCGATCGAGAAGCGAAACTTACCAGCCAAGTGGATCCGCAATCGGGAGTTCGTCTGACACGAACATTTCGGCTTGCCAAAGACTCGTCGCATTTGATCTGCACACAAACCATTGACAACGTTTCAGCCGAACCCGTCAGCCTGTGTCACTGGAGTCGTACCTTTGCGGTCGGAAACGGTATTGCATTAGTGCCGCGGACGCCCTTGGGACGATTTCCCAACGGATATGTGATGTACACGGATGGTAAAACGATTGCGATGAAGCCGGAAGACACCAATATCAAGGTGACAGAATCGGACATCGTGATCAAAGCGGCGCCGAAGTTTCCCAAGCTGGGATTTGATTCGCATCAGGGGTGGTTAGCTTACAGTGCGCCGACGGATCAATTGTTCGTCAAACGTTTTCGCACGTACCGAGATCGTGCTTACAACGAAGTGGCTGGACTGACGATCTCTGTCTGGTACCCGGCTGGTCGCGATATGGTGGAACTGGAGCCGATCGGTCCGGCCGAGGATCTTGCGCCGGGCGAAAACGCGAGTTTTACCGAAGAATGGTGGTTGTTGGACCACCCATTTCCATCCGACGGTGAACTGGATGTCCCGCGGATTCATCAAATTGTCGAATCTTCGACTTCGGCGGCAAAGTAAGATTTGTTTGGCCACCAAGATCGTTTTTGGTCGTGGCACTCGGTATCTGCTATCTTCAACGCAGTCTCATCTAACGTCTCGATACGCATTTCCGATGTGCCCTCTCGCACGGAACCAACGACTTGGCTATTCGCTTTAACTGCCCGCGCTGTCATCAACCGATCGAAGCGGAGATGGAAAGCGCCGGCGAGGTCTTTCGATGTCCGTGCGGATGCAAAATGCGTATCCCGCGTCCCGATCAGATTCGCAAATCCAGTCAATCCCCTGGCAAAACGGGGAAGGTTGGCGACGGAAACACCGACAGTCCAAACGCCAACGGGGGAAATGACATCGGTGACTCGCCGGCGCCGAGTTCTACACCGGATCCGCGCGCGACACGAACGCCACTGGGTGTCCCGCCGGGGCTCGCTGATAC
>JABDKS010000353.1 GCA_013002105.1 Pirellulaceae bacterium
CCCCTGCGGGACTCGGTTGGTGGGGCCGAATGATCGAAGAAGTCCCCGAGACCGTGCTGTTCAATTTAAATGATGATCCTGGCGAAACCACGAATGTCGCCAAGCAGCATCCCGAAGTCGTTGCGTCGCTGATGAATCGGATTGAACGTGCTCGCAGCGACCTCGGCGACATCGACCAAACCGGCAGTGGTGCCCGGTTAATGGACAAAGGCCCGCGCAAGTTACAGGTGCCGATCAAAAAAGCGAAGTAAAATCCGGTGGCCAGCAAATGGCCAATCGGGTCTGTGCCACGACCGGTGGATCATTCATTCGCCTCGATACATTGTGACGACCATTGCCGGGCGTTGATTTGATAGGCGGACACATGGCTACTAGAGAACAAGCTAGAGGCGGACCCACAATATTCGACGGCTGGCACGCCAAGACAAATAGAGTAAGGATTCCCATTTACTCGTGATAGTCTGTGATCGATAACGTAACCGAATTCCCGAATGAAACAAACGCTCAAGAAGGCACTCGACGCTGGCAATGTGCAGCAAGTCCGGAAGGTCTTGGCCGATGATCCAGCACAAGCATCCGAGCTGATTTCATGGGGCCCCCTGTTCTGCCCATGCAAAACGGAGCCGCTGCATTATCTCAGCGATGCTCCGTTCAATCAGCTTTGGAATCACGGTCATCAGGTGGAATTGGCAGCTGTGTTAGTCGAAGCTGGGGCACCGGTTGATGGGCTTCCAGCATCTGGCGAGACGCCACTGCATGGTGCAGCAAGTCTTGGTGAGGCTGGCGTTGCAGAAGTTCTGATCGATCACGGGGCGAACGTTGAGGCCGTTGCGAAATATCCCGGCATCCCTGATGGCACACCACTCGACTTCGCCGTTCATTTCGGAATGGTGGATGTCGTTGATTTGCTTGTTCGTCGTGGTGCCAAGGTTTTATCAGCACGTATGGCGGCAGGCGCAGGACAACTCGAACGGATTCAAGATGCATTGCCGTCCCTACAGGCAATGCCGGACAAGCTCGACGACATTCTGCGCTGCGCCGCCATCTGCGACCGAACGCAAATCGTTGAGTACCTGCTTGATAACCAGATGGATGTGAACACCGATGTCGATGGTGCAACCGCTCTTCACTGGGCGGCGTGGGAAGCGAAGCCGAGAATGGTGGGGTTGCTACTACAGCGGGGAGCGGACGCAACGCGGCAGGATCGGAAGCACAACCTAACCGCCCTTGGGTGGGCTCAACATCGCCGCAAGGAACTTGGTCCGCGTTGGGGACACGATGACGTGATTCGAATGCTGGGCGGAGCGTGAGCGCCGGCAACTCTTGACTCACCAAGTATTGTTGACTCTGACCAGTTGTGAACTTCACCAAAATTTGCGGTGGTCAACCAAGCCCGGTCCCGCACTAACTCCAGCCCGACAATGCGGCATAACGACGTAAGCTGCCGGATAGCGATTGCGAACCGGAGTTTCGCATCAAGTTGGTTGTCATTTTCAATCGTCTTGACCAATAACTCACTAACAGTTTGGTGCGATGCGATGCCGCGGCGGATCTGTTTTGCACGACCGTCCCATGAGCGGTTCGCAATTGAGAGGGTCGCCGCGATTGCGGTTGTGGACCAACAGGATCGCAATAAAAAAAGGCCACCTACGAAAATCGTAAGTGGCCTTAGTGGAGGCGGCGGGAATTGAACCCGCGTCCCGCGATGCATCCACGACAGCGTCTACGTGTGTAGTCGAACTATTTCAGTTTCTCGAAGAAACCTTTTCGCTCGTCGCGGCGCTGCTCGACAGGCTCCGCAACTCACTAACTCGAATCTTGTTTAACCCACCGCGTCTCGAGTAGGACGGTGGGCGATCCGAAATTGTGACGGACATTCGGGCGACTTCGGCAGCCCCCCTCAGTCCGGGCAGCCTTTAATTAGGCAGCCAGTGACAAATTTTCATTTGCAACTAAAAGTTTTGATCAGCTTTTTACGTGGCCAACTGATCAACCACGACACGCAACTCTCGCTTCTTGACATCCGGTCGAATCCAGATCACCCCCCAAAAAGCATCAACGTGATCTGTCACTGCAACTATCGGCATCGCGGGCCAGAAAGTCAAATGATGTGCACCTAAATTTTGCTCGGATGTGCCCGCGATCGTCCCCGTTGCCGCGATTGCCGATGCCCGGCGATGCCACCGATGATACAAACTTCCCTATGAAAAGACGGCAAATTTCGCTGTTGAACGTCGTTCTGTTGGTCACCACCGCGGCAGCCGTGATGGCTTGGTGGAGTCTCTATCAGCGAAATCGCATCCTGATGGTCCAGATGGAGCATTCGAGGGCGGAGATCGCAATGGCACGGGCTGAGCATGCCAAAGTGAAAGCTGAATTCGGTCTGCTAACGATCGATGATGCGACGCAAATCCACGCCGTCGCCGTCCCCGGTCCCAAGCTGGAGCGAACATGGACTTACCGCGTCTACCTGCCCCGGGGACGCAACTACTTTGCCGCCGTGCAACTCAACAGCTTGCCTGCCGCTGGTGAGGTGCCCGTTGTCACAAAGCCACCGGGATATAAAACGACGAAGGCTTTGGGCACGAACAAGATGGGCGTTGGCCTGACGCCAGGTGAATACGTCATCACGCTGTACGTTGCCCCGAAAGCGGACGGAAAATTTCACTACCAGGTTC
>JABDKS010000368.1 GCA_013002105.1 Pirellulaceae bacterium
CAGAAATTGACCGTCTCGCTGCCGAACGTGTGAGTAAACGTGGCCAGTGTTCCGGCGCTCAGATTCAAATCGGGACGGATCAACAGCACGCGGCGATGCATGCGAACACGATCGGGCAGTCCGTTGGAGTCGTCGTCGATGTACTGAGGGTTTCCGATTGAGTCACCGTTGTACGAAAAAATCAACTCCGACGCGTCATCCTGGTCCGTCCCCGTGATGTACTCGGGACTGGCAAAGTAGATGATCTCGGCATACTTCGACGTGATCACAATCGGATCCCATGGGTTGCCGGGAAAATCCGCTGGCGCATAAGTGCGTCCGTTGACCTCGGCCGTTTTTGCGTCCAACACAAATCGAGGCACCTTGCCACGGAACCAGTTGCCCGATTCGGCGACCGAAGTAAACGCGATGTAATCATCCAAATCACCGATCTTGGAATCTTGATAGGAATTCTCGTTGGTGGACGATGGCGAACGCCCCATCAACAAACCACTTGCATCGCTCAACGGTCCTTCGTAGTAAACAAAGTAGCCATCACCACGCAGTTGGTCAGCACTCGGTGCCAATGGAACCGTACAGCGTTGCAGATCATTATTGATTCGCAGCGTGATGTCGCGCAGCTGCGACGTCAGATCGACTTTCACGCGACCTTCGCGAATCGACTCGCCCATCAGGGCAAACGTTTTGCCCAACGCCGCCATTAACAACATGGTCACAGCCATCGCGATCATCATCTCGGTCAGCGTAAAGGCTGATCGGTTGTGGTCACGAAATACGAATCGTTTCAGTGGTGTCATAGTGGTGTTCACAATCGGATCACGGACAGCGTCGTGTGAGTTCATATGCATTATTCGACCATCCGTTGAAAAATCACGGCATCGCGAACATTCGTATTCTCACCCGGTTTGAATGACACGGGCTTGGACCGGTCCACGATGTACAGCATCTGATAACGTTTGTTCTGCGCGATGTCTTCGTTGTATTCCTTACCCAGCGACAGTGTGCTGGCGTCGACTTCAAAGAAACCCATCGTCAATCGCATGGTCATGACGTTGGATTGTTTGCTCACCAGGTTGGGCATTCGCATTAACGTTTGGTACTTCATGAACGCATTTCGGTCGCGACTCTGGTGGGCCCCGCCGTTACCCGGTCGCACAAAGAACGGGTTGGCTTGATCGACGGCCGCCGCGTTGACATCGGGCCGCAACGTCGAAGCTTGCACACCATTGCGGCCTAGATTATTGGTGATCGAGCCAGGCGTACCTCGACCCGGAATCAGCGGTGCGACGTCCGCGTCGACAACGTCACGGAATGGACGCGCAAACTGAGTGGGAACGTCACCGTTCAGTTGGCCTGGGCCAAGGTTGTAGGGGGCCAAGGAACCGGGATCGTTTGAGTTGACGGTCGAACCGCTGATCAATGGCCGGGCGGGCGCAGGATTGTACCCGCGACGCGTTGCCTGGAATTTTGCAAACGAAGCCTGCGAAACAGTCGACTCGATTTGCCCGAATTCCGCATTGGTCAAATGACCCTGCATCAATCCTTGCCAAACCGGATACTGCGATACGGTGTTCAGATTGATTTCACCCTGGCGACGGTTGTCGTACTTGAAGTCAAACGGTGCCTGCAGCAGGTTCGAGAATTCAGCACGTGCACCTTGCAATTGCGGCCAAGCTGGCACAGGTGTCACGGGCAACCGGCCCGGATTAATCAGTTCGACTTCGCCACGGAATCGCGGTAGCGTTGTGACATAATCAAACAGCCGCGGAAACTGTGCCGTGTCGGTTTCGGACGTGCTGCCCTGAAAGAAGTTCAACAGGTGTCGATGCTGACCATGGAAGTTTGCCACTTGGCCGTCATCAATCGCGGTGGCCTATCGTGAGCTTGCACAAGAGATGGTATCACGGCATAGTTCTCCTACGAAATAAGGGTCTAGCGATGTCCAAACAGAAAGAGCGCAAAGGTCTGGGCCGAGGTCTTTCAGCGCTCATGGCTGATGTCGCCCCGCCAGAGCAGACGTCAGGTGATGCCCAGCAG
>JABDKS010000369.1 GCA_013002105.1 Pirellulaceae bacterium
CCGGGATAAAGGTCGATGGCGGAATAAACTGGAACGGTCGCTCAACCACTTCGATTTGAACCGGATTGGATTGGCCGACCGGTATGTCGCCAATCACCGTCACCGCCGAAGCGGCGAACAGACTCAAGCTACCGTCGCCGTTATCGCTTGGATTAAGTGACCCTGGCAGGATCGCAAGCACGGCCTCGGCGACGTCGATCGCTGTCATCGCGGTTGTGAATTGCACTTCACCCACCGCGGTCGGCGTGGCGGTCACAAACGTGACGGTAAAATCACCATCGGGACCGGTTACCGAAAACTGATCACCGACTTCCAGCGCACTGCCAGCCGGGAAGACCACGTCACGCCCAACGATCGATTCGTACAACACGTCGTTGAAGTTTTCGTCAACGAATGTGATTTCCTGGTGATCGACGACTTCGTCGCCCGGAACACCGACAAAATCTACCGATCCAAACTGAGTCCGCATCGATCCGGACGTCGAGAAGTCGAATCGAATTCGGACGTTTTCGTCGCCCGCCAGAGGTCCCAAATCGACGCGTGCTTGACGCCACTCGGTCGTGTCATCAAACAGTTCTTGGACTGGGATCGTCGACTCGTTGAAATAGTCAAACTCGTCGCTCGCGCCAAGGTTTCGGAAGTTGTCATTGGTCGCCAACAGCAACCATTGTCCATCATCGCCAGAACCAAACACACTGAAACTATCGTTCTGATTCGGGCCGCCGGGACGGTAGTCGTCGTCCCCTTCGACTTCCATCAAGTAGGTGAAATACAACGTTGGCTTGTCGGCCGAACTGTAGCCTTCCAAATTGAACGGACGCGAGATTACCGAACCATGCGAACCGCCCGGAGCGAGCTCACCGCGGGCATCGGTATCTCCGCGGGCGATCGTATTGTCCGCCGGTGCACCCACGTCAAAGTTGTAGTGCAGACTGCTGCTGCCCAAGAGTCCGACGCGACTTTGGTCATCTGGAATCTCAATTCCATGCTGTGTCTCATTGCCACGGTCACCGCTCTGCCGCCACGGGCTCTCTTCCAGATGGCTAAACGCCAATCCATGTGGAACCACACCAATGCTGCTGCCACTGAAGAACAAATTGTCGCCTTGGAAAATCAACGGAATCGCGGCACGGCCGTTGTAAAACACGTTTGCTGGCACAGCTTCCTGTGCTTCATTGAATTCCAACGCATACAACCAGCCATCAGTCGTGGTCGCAAACATCGTGTCCAAATACGCGCCTCCTTCGATCGATCGTGGACCCATCGCCATGCCCGTAAAATTGGCAAACCCAGCACCGGTTGATGCTGCGTGTAAAGGATCCTTGGTGATCTGACCGTGATATTGCGTTGGGATCACACTGCCGTAGCCAAACGCCACACTGGTATCAGGTGCCGGGAGGTTGTCACGGAAATTAAATGAGTGAACACCGCCTAGATCCGTCACCCCAAAAAATCGAGAGCCATTACCAGGATCGATCGCCATCCCGGTAATGTCGCCGCCATCACCGCCGGTATCGAAAATGAAACCAGTATCCACGACACCCCATTCACGGTTATCCGATGCCGGACCCTGATTGGTGGTATAGGGAATCGTTCCAGTGAACATCCGGTGCGTATTCCCGTTGTCGCTGCCGCGACTGGTCACTTGCCCGTTTCCGACGTCAAATTCGTAGAAAAGGTTACGTGTCAATTCTGATGGGATTTCGAATCCACGTCCTCGATTATCACGTGAACCGATCAGGTAGCCCGGTGCATTGGCCGCAATCGCACCGCCACGAACCGTTGATCCACTGGTCAATGGGAACGTCAACGCATGAACGTCCAACTGAGCATTGTCGTCGTTGGCAAGATCGGTACCCGCCTGGTTGGTACTGAAAAAGACAATATTATCGTCGTTGCTGCTGTTAACCGTACTGTCGATAGGACTGAGATTCAGCAGGTTTCCGACGTTGCCATTGTTTTCGTTGCCCGTTTGAGGTCCCAGGCTGTACGTAAACAACTCACCATCGCTACGCAACGCCAAGTCATCGGTGGGTTGACCCGATTGGCCAATCAATCGCTCCATGGTTCCGGTAAACGGATTGAAACTCGCGAGCGTACTTTGATTCGTCCCCGAGATGCCGGTATCCAAACTGACGAACAGTCGCATGTCGTCCAGCGTGTAGGGGACGATCGAGTTCTGGTCAAACACCGGCTCCAACGTCGGGCCTTCGGCGGTGTAGTTGAAATCATCGTCGAACAAGGATGTCAGGAACGGATCGCTCGCGTCATAGCTTTCGATCGTATATTCGTCCAACGTGTCTTCGGCGATTCGACGCACCGAATTGATCGGCATCAATCGCAGATTCGGATCGGGACTTGCCGGGTTAAAGAATTGATCCAATGCAGCAGGTACGACAGCGGCATTACTGACGGCAACAAAGTAGCGACCCTCACGCAGCTCTACCGGTCCGATATGCGCGTCCAACACGCCCGCCGAACCCGCAGCCAAATTCTCCATGTCGATTCCGTTGAGCGGACGTCCAACGTCGTCTGCAAGATTCGAATCGCGACTGTGCAAAATCAACTGGCCAAACTGGTTGTAAACCGACAAGGACGTATTGGCACGACCGAGCACATCGGCGTAGTCGATATCAAACGTGACCGTGACGAATCGGTTTTCGCTGTCGAACACATCGGGTTCGATTTGCTGGGTAAACAAATCGACCTGGTAGACATCGACGTCTTCTAAACGTACGTCGGCATCAATCGAATTGATGTTCCCGATCTCGCCGGTTACCAACAACGATCCACGATCGGTCGTCAGCAAATTCCCAAGCGCATCCACGTCGGCTGGCGCAAACCCGAGTCGATTATCGGCGGTTTCCTGAACAAATTCGTCGCCGCTTTGTGGATTGGTTGGCGTCGGATCGATGATCACCGAATAATCCAAACGCTCCTGCGCGTCCGCCGTCAGTGGCGAATGCAACGGTGCGCCCGTCACGCGAATCGCATCGGTCGCGTACCGAATGTCCGCAAATTGAACCGTGGACCCGGCAACTTCGTCGGCCTCGCGTAAACGAATCGACAAATTGTATTGCCCCGACGTGATGCCGGCGGCGCTACGGACGCGAACGTAGTAAACGTTTTCGCTATTGGTCGAACCTGGCAATACGACCCGCATCCCGGCGTCCATCGGATTGGGTCCTTCGACGTTCCCGGTCCCCAATTGGAACAAGGGCCGCACAGCTTCATCGGGCAGATTGCTAATCAACGTTGTCGCGCCGGTGGCTTCGGCAAACGAATTGTCGCTGCGGGCCAAGACGTTATCGTTGACGTCGATCAACTCCAGCAGGCTGTCAAAACCAAAACTGGTATCGTCGATGTCCAAGAAGACCGTCGTTCCGCCGGTCGCGGTGAAACTGTAAACATCGACATCGCTTTCGTCGGCCAGCGTACCGCGGATCGTGAACCCGAGCCGCTCGGTTTCGTCACCGGCGTACTCGTGTGCCGCCAAATCACCGACGCGTTGAGCATCATTGGCGATCGCGTTACTGGCGTTGGTTGCTGGAATCGCATCTTCGGTTTCGATCACGTGAGCGACGTTGCGATCGTTTGCAAAGACATCGATCGTCAATCCCTGCCAATCGCCCACCGCACCGTTGCCGCTGCCGCCGGCACCGCCGGCCTGCGTCACGATCGACGAAATCAACGCCTGTCCAAAGATCTGCGCCGTCAGTGTTGAACGACCGATCTGGCTCAAATCGCCCGCGATCCCATCGGTTGCTTGCACCAACGGCAAGTAGTCCGCGACGCTCGATCCACGCGTGACAATACCGCCTGGCTGCGTCGCAAACGTGGTACCTGATTCGGTATACACGGTCGTGTTGTCAATCGCAATCGCGGTGTTGCCGGCGTCGTCGGTGATTGTCATCCCCAAAATACCCTGCACGCGAATGTCATTGGCTTGCAGGTTGGCGATCGTGCTGGTCAACGTCAGCGATCGGTTGACGTTCGAACGAGGTTCGTCGGTCGCCAAAATAATGAATTTCGCCGCATCAGCACGGAACGGATAATTGGCGATTGCATAATCGATCCCGGCATAGCCATCCTCGACGGCTCCGGCGATCACAAACTGACTCGTCGCGGCAGCGTACTCGGCGGCTGTACCAAACAACCCTCCACCGACGATCAGCGATCGACCTTCGTTGCCGACACCACTACGCCCAAATCCGACAGCACCGAATCGGTTGCCGTCCACGACACCCACGCCGGCCGCTAACAAACCGGCTTCGAGGTCTTGGATGAACTGCGCAGAAAATTGCTGGGTGCTGCCCATCGATCCCGATTCGTCCATCACGACGACAACGTCGACGTAAGGCACAGACGGCGGCTCGATGATTTCTTCGACAACACACGCGCCGGCGCCCAACGTGTCGTTCATGGGACGACCATCGGGTGTAAATCCAGCGCCCACCGTACAGTCATTGACCGACGTCAAAATCACCGGATTGCCCGGTGTTCCCAGAACCTGCAAGGTACCGCCAATGCGGTCTTCGATATCCAATGGAATTCCGGTCCCGATCAATTCGGCACCCGGTCCCGACTTGACGACCAAACTCTGCTCGGGGTCGCTCTTCAGTCGCAACCCGCTGTGATAGTGGTGCGTCGCGCTGACGATTTGACCGTCAACGTAATGCACAATGTCCGTATCGTCCCACACGCTCTCAGTAGTCAGTACTTCACTACGAACACGCATCGCGTTGATCGTGTTGTCGTCGATACGGTTGCCCGCGATCAACGGCCCCTGGTTGTCCTGATCGGTCACAATCTTGTCGACCGGTCCAGTCGATCGACCGACGTCCAACTGATCGTGGAAGTCCAGCGCGTTAGGGTTCACGCTGATCGCGACCCCGGCGTTTCCTTCGATGATGTTGTCGACAATGATCGGCTGACTTCCGCGAACAAAGATGGCGGCATCGTCGTTGAATCCGAAACCACCTCGGTTACTGGTCGCAACAAATCCGCTGGCGTTGTCGTAGATACTTGAATTGGTGACGCGGACGTCGGCCTGCAAAATCTCGATCGGATTGAAATCGGTGAATCCACCGGGAGCCGGCGTACTACCGCCGCCGTATCGAACACTCGCGTAGTCCAAACTACCCGTACTGTCTTGACGGAAAATCAACCCGCCCCAATCGGCAGGAGCGGCGTTGTCAGCGATCCCATCATTGTTGGTGTCGAATGTCCCACCGGCACCAAACGTATCATCCAACCGACTTGTGAAGACGACTTCCTTGCCATCCACACCTTCGGCGTAGAAATCGGCGCCGAATTGAGCTTGGATACGTGAGTTTTGTAGCTTGACGATCGTGCCAGGGTCGACCGACAGTCGTGCATTGAATCGCGGCAGCAGCAATGCGCCGTTGTTGCCGTTGTTGGTCAGCACACCGCCCAATAACGAACCGTCATCCAGATAGGATGTGGCATCCGCATTGATTTCGACGACCAACAAATAGTCGCCAGATGCGGGATCGAGTCGGTAAATACGTCGACCGGCAAATTCACTGGGAACGGCAGGCAAATTGCTGAGCTGAATCGATCCATTTGCCGGCGTGATGAACGTCGGTGTGGCCAAACTTGCCTGCGTTTCACCGCCGACCGCGTCAACAAAGGTGACTCGGTACTTGACGGCACTACCCGGGAAAACAGTCCCGGGGGTCGTGCTGGCACTCAACGTCACACCCGAGATCACCGGGCGCTGCTCGCTCCGCAGTATTCCGCCTCGCGTCGTGCCGTCATCGACATGAGACGTCGCACCGCGATCGAGTTGCGTAACAAATTCGTAGTTCCCGGTGCCCGGCACCAAACGGTACAGGCGACGACCGGCAAATTCCAATGGCGCCGGCGGCAGATTGTTAATCGCGACGCTGCCGTTGGCCGCGACCGTCGTTTGAACCGAAGGCAAACTAGCCAGCGATTCATTGCCGAACTGGTCGACGAACGTCAAGCGGTAATCATAGGTGTCCGCGGTCAAACTACCAGCTGTACCCGGTGTCAAAATCAAACTCAACACATCGGGTCGATCTTCCAACAGCAGCGGACCGCCCGGCTGACCTTGCAACACGAGCGATTCACTGAGCGAGTGGACGATGTCCGTATCATCAAAACGTCCGCTAACGGTCATCGGTTCCAACTGACCAGCCGCGGGCGTATTCACCCTCACGAACAGTCCGTTGATACTGTTGTTGATCAACGTGTTGCCGGCGATCTCCGGTCCAACGCGGTCATAATCGCTGGTAAACGATTCGACGCGTTGAAAATTGGGTGAGTGAAAATTGGTTTCCAAAAAACTGTTCGGGTCCGCGCTCATGGCGGCGTCAGCACTATTGGTGATCGTGCTGTAGATGATCGTCGGACGGCTTTCGGCCATCTGCAATGGTGTGACCACCGGATCGTTCACGGCGACCGAACCACCACCGTAGCTCATATCCGCATGAGAAACGTAGTCCAAGAATATCCCTTCGGTCTCCCAGACCGCACGACCTTCGCTGTAGTCAAAATCATTGCGAAATTCGATCCCCGCCCAGTTGCCCGGGATGGGCGTCGTCGTCAATGGATTGGTCGTCAGCGCGACATTTTGATTGTCGTAGCTGGTGAAGATGACTTCGCCCGAACCGACGACCGTGCCACCGGATTCCGACAGTACCGGTGTACCAAGGACTTGCAACGCGGCGAGTGAACGGTCCTCGTCGACCGATTCACTCCCAACGCTGATCTTTGCCGTTTGCAATTTCAAAATCGCACCAGCGTCGATCATCACGGTAACACCCTTGGGCACTTCGAACTCCGTGCCGTCGCGCAGTGGCGCGTTGCCGTTGCCACCACGACCAATTTCATATGCCAAGTTGTCTCGCGCGGTCGTGATCAGGCCGTCTGCACCACCATTGGGCAACAGTCGCACCAAGTCACCCGGTTGCGCGATCGCAAACGCTGCCGAAATCGTTTGAAGTGGCGAACCGAGCGAACCATCATCCGAATCGTCGCCCAACTTGTCGACAAAAATGGTACGTGGATTATTGGTGCCGGCGTTCGATAAATCTCTTGCAACACGGAACCAGAAATTGAAATTGCCGCCTTCGTTGCCGTCAGCATCACCATCCAATTCGGTGCCGGTCGTATCGGTGATTGTCGCACCGGTCGAACCGTCAAATGTCATCCGCAGTTCGTAGCGACCCTCAGATGTACCGCCCAGACCGCTACCGTCGACTTGGCCGTTGTAATTTTCATTGCCGGACGCACTGACACCGATGATGTAATCACCGGGCTCGATATCGATGCCGATGAACGAGTCGTCGCTGTAGAAATCATCGTTGCGAGCAACCAACGTGAACTCGCCACCGTCGACCAGATACAAATTCAAGTGCGTATCCAGCAAACTGCTACCATCTAATCGCTCGGCGATCGTCTCGGCAGCCAAACGACCGGGAGTTGCCGCAGTGAACGAATAGAAATCGACATCGTTGCTCTCGGGTCGATGCAACGCCTGACCGATCGTCAGATCACTCTGACTGATGAAGTCTGGTTCTAAAGGCAGATTGGGGTAAAACTGTTCGCTGTAGAATACCGAATTAGGTTCGTCCGGTGATGAACCACCTGCTCCCACGCCGGCGGGCAATTCAAATAGATTTCCGATGCCCAACAGGCTACCGATCCCGCGGACGGCTTCGACAAACCAACTTGGGCGACTGTCCGGTGAAACCCCGTAGCCGTCGTACCAGTTTTCACCGGCATCCAACACCAAAATTCCTTGGGTTGGATCTCGATCGTTGACACGGTAGATGCTCAGCGGCGTATCCGAACCGGCACCGGTATCAGCGCTAATGACCACGGTCCGCAAATCGCCCGTGACAATCTGCAAGCCTTCGTTCTGGGTCTCGACGAACGAAACGCCCAGTCGCTCGGAGTACAGATCCAGTACTTGTCTCGCCCGCTGCTTTTGAGCTTGGGTGATCGCATTTTCGGCCGCATTGAGTTGCGGATCGGTACCATACAAACTGGCAAAGTTGTACGGAAAGACGTTGATCCCGATGTTCGTATCGGTTCGTCCCACGACGGCTGTATCACGACGCTCGTCGCGCGAACCCTCGGCATCAGTCGCACCGGGCCAGTTCGATACAAAAGCCTCGTCGGCTTGGATCACACCACCGGTGACCAGGACACTATTGGTGCCGGCACCAAAGGTCACACCCAACGGCTGTGCCTGCGCAAATGTGTCCTGCAATGCCTCGCTGCTGACACGCGGCGTCGGCGGTAGCGGCAGGGCGTCGCCACTACCAACGCGCAATCGGTACGTACCCGCATTGCCGTTGGCGACAGCGGGTGCCAGTTCAGAAAGATCCAGAGCAAATGTCAAAACGGCGCGGTTGAGCGCCGGGTTGTATTCGACATTTGTCGGCAGGAACGGCGTCGGGTAGTCGGTCGATTCGACCGTATCACCGGTATAGATCAGCTTGTAAAACTGCGGGTTGACCACGGGCAAGGGACTGCCGCCGGACGACGAAATCGGGCCGGCGTTTGGATTCGAAAGCGGGTCCTCGTTGAAGAACACCCAGACCTGATCACGACGTTGGATTCGATTTCCGTTGACGATCTCGACCGGTTGCGGGACCACGCCGACCACGCGCGGGCCGACTTCCAAATCAAATCGAACCTGCTGCGTCGGACGCAAATCATCCAGTGGATTGGGTGGACAAATCAGGTTGCCATCGATGTCGCGCAAACCAACGATTCCAGCACCGGTATCATCAAATCCGGCGATGTCGATCACGTATTGGTCGTCGGGCAGCGTTTCAGCAAAACGTGCGACGATAATGTTCGTGCCATTATCTTGCTCGAATCCCAAGAATCCGGGCGTGACGTCGATTTCGTTGTTCTCGTTGAACGAACCGTCACCACCGCTGCGTCGGAACTGGATTCCGGCCAGCGTTGCGTCATCAATCAACGCGCCACCAAAGCGAAACGTTAATTCTGTCGGCGCGACCGGCAACAAGTTGTTGTCGTCCAGATCGAACTGCTCACCCGAGTTGGCCGACACCGAGATCAGTCGGGGGCCTTCCTCGACTCCCAGACCGGCCGCGAGCAGCTCGCGGCGTTCCA
>JABDKS010000388.1 GCA_013002105.1 Pirellulaceae bacterium
TCGATAGTAGTACCCAGCCCCCGAAACTGGCTCGTTCAGCTCATATCGCACGTTGGCGTAGACCCAGAGCGGTTTATCGACACTGCGAAGCGGTAGCTTTGCCTTCCAGAGATCTCCGCGGCGATTCGGTGCGCTATGACGCCAAAAACGGTTGATCACGTCATCACGATCGGATGCTGTTTCATTCGCTTTGCCATCTTGTGAATAGAATACGTCGATCGATTGAACCGGTCGCGAATTGTCAGGTTGAATCGTCAAGGTGGGTACGCCGTCGCGGGTTTGAAGTTCTAATTCGGTCAGAGGCGTTCTTGGGAATGCGAATGTCTGTTTCAGATGTTGGTCGAACCAGAGCAGGCTGGCAACTTCGTATGCCGCAGAGTCCTGGTGATTGCCATGCGGCGAACAGGTAACACGCCATTTCTTGCTTTGGATTTCGCCGATCGCACGCGGTAGGTCACCGATGCGACCGTGGAAGTCGTTCGCCGGGCTCAAGAAAATGATCGGACACGAAATCTTCTTCAGACTGACGTTGTCGCAGATCGTTGTTTCGAAAATCTTGCTGGCGTTGTCGCGATCGCTGATGCCACCGCACGATGGTGCCGCGGCTTTCACGCGTGAGTCCATGGCAGTCATGACGGTTAATTTCCCGCCCATCGAATGTCCGTAGACGCCAAGACGTTCTGCATCAACTTCCTCTTGTTGTTCCAGAAACGTCAACGCACGCCTTGCAGCAATAGCGCACAGAAACCACGGACTGTTGCGTGGTGATTCGACCGAATCAATCGTCCATGGTGCTGGTGTTGCGGACGGGAAGTTGTTGCCAGGATTTCGCGACGGTGCGTGATAACCATCGACAGCGCCCCAGTCGGTCGTCAATCGATACGCCGGGTCTTCAGTTTTTCCATCCCAAAAGAGTTTCACCTCGGCCGGCGAAACGCGGTAATCGGGGGCAGAAATTCGACCGGCCCAGGAAATCGACACAGTCGCATAACCGTGTTTGGCGTTCATCAAACAGGCTCGATGATCGGCGTACTGACCGCCACCATGTATCTGTAGCAGCCCGGGAAGCTTCGCACTGCCTACCGCGCCGGACGCATCTTTGGGGAAACCGTAGATGGCCGCCAGTTTTGCCTTTTGTCCTTTGAATACTCCGATCCGGAACCGAACAATACGAAGCACAACGCCGTCTTCTTCCCACTGCTTGACCGTCTCCACCTCTAGAGGTTCGTCGCGCGGATCGTAATCGCCCCACATCTGTTCAAAATTGACCGGGGCAGCACCGTTTTTTAGCACGGGCAACGTATCGGCAGTTTGGCCCATCGCGAGAGTCGTACTGACGAGCGAGAGTACGATTGCGAATTGATTCATAGGTGGTCGATGGGGAGCTGGTTGAGATTCGATCGACATGTTTTCTGGCACGCCGCTTCGTGTCGATCGAATCGATACGGTCGATAATGCTTGTGGGCCTATTGGGCTAGATAAGTGACTCGATTCACTGTTTCGATTACTTGTTGCGTCGTTTGCCCGTCGGTGGAACCGGCGGTTGGATGGGACGGTCACCGTTGAGGTCAAAGAATCGCATATTTTTTCCGACCCGATCGTAATCCCCCAGGTCTTCTCGCATCGACTCGGCCAACGTCAGTAGTCGTTTGACGACGGCTGGGTGCTGATCGGCAACATTGGTTGTCTCGCCAATGTCGTCATTCAAATTCACCAGAAATGGCCGGTTGAATCCAACGCGGTCCGCTGGAGCAATATGGACATTCTTGCGAAAGGGAGCGGCGCCGATCGGCTCCTTTTCGCGCGGTAAATGAAGCTTCCATTGACCTTGTCGAACAGCCTGGAGGTGGACGCGCAAATAGTAATAGTATGCCTTATCCGGATTCGCTTGTTCAAACTGTCCGTGAAATAGATGACGGATATCTTCACCATCGATCACCCGGTCGCTTGGCAGCTCCGCACCGGCCAGCGCGGCGAACGTTGGCAGAATATCTAACGTGCTGGCGATGTTGTTACAAACAGATCCGGGGGGAACGCGACCGGGACCCCAGAGAATCGTCGGAACGCGAACGCCTCCTTCGAATGTCGAAACCTTTCCGCTGCGGAGTGGACCGGCGGAGCCACCATGGTCGGTTGGCAAGTGACCATCGGCGTGGTTCTTGTTTTTGCTCAGCCAAGGACCATTATCACTTGTGAACAATACATAAGTGTTATTTGAGAGCCCAATCGCGTCGATCACATCGAGTATCCGTCCGACATTGAAATCAATCTCTTCGATCACATCGCCGTACAATCCGCGCGGGCTCTTGCCCTTGAATTGCGACGAAGCATCCAGTCGTGTGTGCGGCATCGTGTGTGGCAAGTAGACAAAGAACGGCTTGTCTTTGTTTTCCTGCATAAAACCGATGGCTTCGTCCGTGTAACGACGCGTTAGCGTCGACATGTCCGTTTTGGGCTCGATCAATGTTTCGTTGCGATACAGGTTCGCAACGCGGTCATTGCTGGTAGGTGTCCCAAAGAAATAGTCAAAACCCTGTCGCGTCGGAAACAGATCAAGAAAAAATCCCTCTTGAGCGTGCTTCGCAAGGTCCCACTTCCCAAAACACGCGGTCGCGTAAGCATTCGTTTTTAGCAGTTCTGCCACGGTGATTTCATCACTGTGCAAAATCGGATGCACCTGTTTGGTATTGCCGCGTTCTGCAACGCGCATCGGATAGCAACCGGTCATTAGAGCCACACGAGAGGGTCCGCAAATGGGTTGTGCGTAGAAGTCGGTGAATTTCATGCCCTCGCTGGCCATGGCATCCAAGCATGGCGTACGAATGTCCGGCGAACCAAAACAACCTACGTCGGCGTAGCCTTGGTCATCCGTGAAAATGACAACCAAATTAGGTGGGCGATCAGCGCCGGCCACGAATTTGCCCAAAGAGAAAATGCATGTCGCCAGCACAAAAACTGTGATTAAGGAAAGTTTCATTCTACGATTTGGTAACCTTATCCCTGCAAATGACTGATCAAACTTGTTTCGCGCCTGGTCGACCCGCTTCGATCACGAAAGACGCTTTGGTGACCATTGGCGAACCGGGTTTGTCGACAAACGGAGTAACTCGGAAGTGCGACGTCCAACTGTCGGCAGTCAGATCGCACGAGACGTAGCCGCGATTGGAGTTGTACCACTGCACAAAGTCGTTCTGGGC
>JABDKS010000390.1 GCA_013002105.1 Pirellulaceae bacterium
GCATGACGTATTGAACGAGCAAAACATGCTCGGAGAATCGGAACGTCCTTGCGAGATGCCACTTTGAAATTCACACCCCGTTCCGAACTGGTCTTCGCCCTGGATTTACAGACCACTGACGCGCTGATCGCTTTGGCGACGCGCGACTTGTCGAAACCCACGATCCAACATGTTGCTGATCGTTATTACGAATCGTCTGATTCGAAAGCCAGTTTTGCTCGTCAGCGGGAGTATCGAGTACGACGCATCCACCATGCAGACGATGTCATCTTGCAGAGTTTGAACTGGGAACAAGACAAATATTCGCTTCGCCAGACGCTCGTACCGGCAATCGATCTGGCAAACCTGCGATCCGACGTCATCGATAAATCATGGGCGGGAAAATGGTTTCACAAAAAAATAGTCAAACACAGCTTGGTACCCACCCTGGAAACTCGCTTCGACCGAACGACCTTCCAGTGCGCAACAATTGATGGCGAATATCGGTTGACGGTCGATCGAAACCTACACGCACAACACGTCTCCCAGGTCAGCGTCACGGCCAACATTGTGCGGATGAATTTTGCTACTTCGCTGCCAACGGTGTTCAAAACACTGATCTACCAATTCGCACTGTTGCCCGAGCGGCCGACGGTCTTGCTGGAACTCGTCAAATCCGCCCGAACCACCGGCAAGCGCCTATTCGATGGCGATAGCCGTCAAAACTTTCGGCGAATCACTTTCCCCCTCGAATGTCTCGACGACCCTCGCTCCTTGGAAGCCTGCGACGCACCAGATTCAGAATCGAGATCCAACCAACAGGTAATCACATGCCAACTTGGCTAAGCGAATCGATCAACGCAACCGAATGGATGGGTACACCGACTGACAGCGACGCGTTGCAAATGGCGGCGCGTTTGGTCGCGGCATTCCTATGCGGGTGCGTGATCGCCGGTATTTATTGGGCCGTTCGACCACGCGAGCAATTCATGCCCTCGTTTCCGGCAACGCTCGTCTTGTTAACAATTCTTTGTGCCATGCTGCCGTTGGTGATTGGCCAGAATGTTGCCTGGGCGTTCGGTTTGGTTGGCGCACTGTCGATCGTCCGCTTCCGCACCGTGGTCGACGACACTCATGACATCACGTTTGTCATCTTCGCGGTCTTGACGGGGATGGCCGTCGGCGCCGATCAGTTGACCGTCGCTGTCGTAGGCATTGCGGTCACCGGCAGCGCTGCATTCCTGGTTCGACCGCGAGTCTCGCACGGACAAAAGTTGGGGCGCGGAGCAAAGCTGCAGATCCGTATTGGGATCGGCCGCGACCCTGAGATTGCTTTCAGGGACGTCTTTACACAATCGTTAACCAAGGTCGACTTCTTTGCAGGGTCCACCAGCAAGCAGGGTGCCTCGCTGGATCTAACCTACCGCGTCGACTTGAGCGCCAACGTCACACCCACCGACCTGATCAACCAACTGAACCTAATCGAAGGAGTGCAAAGTGTCGAACTGCGCCGCGGCCGATGATCCATCCAAAGTTAATCATGATGAACTTAAACCAAAGAGAAAACGAAGAATGAAACGACTATCACTTGTACTTGTCTCCATCCTGTCAACCGGAATCCTGGTTGGCGGCGTCGTGTATTCGCAACCACCTGGATCGTTCGGGCCGGGAGGATTCGGTGGGCCCGGTGGGCCCGGTGGGCCAGGCGGACCCGGTGGGCCAGGCGGCCCCGGAGGGCCGGGTGGGCCCAATCGTGAAGAGCGTCAATTGGTCGAGCAATACGATACCGATGGGAACGGATGGCTCGATGGCAGCGAACGCACCGTCGCTCGCAAAGACGTCGAATCAGAAACCGGCGGACTCTCTGGACGCGGTGGGCTGGGACGCGGTGGGCTGGGACGCGGTGGGCCGGGACGAGGTGGACCGGGAGGTCGCGGTGGGAACACGCAACCTGGCACACCGGGACCCACCGTAGCACCCGATTCTGTAAGTATCTTTCCCGATGCATCGCTGTACGACACGAGTGTTTTACGAACGGTTTTCTTGGAGTTCGAAAACAGTGATTGGGAAGAGGAATTGGAGGTGTTTCATAACACGGATGTCGATGTTGCGGCGCAGATGACCGTCGACGGCAAGACCTATCCGAATGTAGGCGTTCATTTTCGTGGCATGTCGTCGTACGATCACGTTTCACGAGGCAGCAAACGATCCTTGAATATTTCGTTGGATATGGCAAACGAAGATCAGCGGATCGATGATTACAAAACACTCAATCTGATCAACTGCCACGGCGATCCATCGATGATGAGCTCGGTTGTCTATTCGCACATTGCTCGGCAATACATTCCGACACCCAAGGCCAACTTTGTGCATGTTGTTGTCAATGGAGAAAGCTGGGGACTTTACGACAGCGTCCAGCAGTTTGACAAAAAGTTTCTTGCCGAGAATTTTGACGGTTCCAAAGGGACGCGATGGAAAGTCAGCGGCAGTCCCAACGGGGACGGCGGACTTCGTTACCTGGGAGATGACCTCGAAGACTACAAGTCTCGCTTTGAAATGAAATCCAACGACGGCAAAAAAGCTTGGACCGCACTGGTTGAACTTTGCAAAACCCTTAACGAAACGCCCCTCGATCAACTTGAATCGGCACTCGATCCGATTCTGAATATCGATGGCGCACTGAAGTTCCTGGCTTTGGATGTCGTCCTAGCAAACAGCGATGGCTATTGGACGCGGGCGAGTGATTACAATTTATTCCGAGACAACGACGGGCGGTTTCATGTGATTCCCCATGACATGAACGAAGCGTTCGCGTTGGCGAATCACGGCGGCGGACCCGGGGGTCCTGGCGGCGGTCCGGGTCGCGGTCCCGGTGGACCCGGCGACGAGCGACGTGGCGGATTTGACAGATTTGGATTTGGTCCTCCGCCGGGCGAAAGACCTGAATTTCGTGACGGTGACCCGCGTGGTGACAGTGGACCTCGCGGTAACGGTGGTCCTCGTGGTTTCGCTGGACCTCGCGGTGATGATGGGCCTCGCGACGGCGGCGGGCCTCGTGACGGCGGCGGGCCTCGCGGCGGCGGCGGACCTCGCGGCGGCGGCCCGGCGCACGGTGGTGTCGATCTGGACCCGCTCGTCGGTCTGGACAACGACCGCATGCCTTTGCGTAGTCGATTGTTGGCCATCCCCGAATTGCGTGAACGCTACTTAAAATACGTCGACCAAATTGTCGATGACTCACTGAACTGGCAGCAACTCGGTCCCGTTGTCAGCGACTACCGCGACTTGATCGCCCCGCTCGTCAAAGCAGATACACGAAAGCTAAGTTCCTACGAAGCCTTCGTTGCAGCCACCGGTCCGGGCACGGACAAGGACGACGATCAAATGTCGATACAAAAGTTTGCTGTCCAGCGAAGCCGCTACCTGCAGTCGCAGCGATAAAAACTGTTGTCAAGAAAGTGGCTCGGACTAGTCATTCAACCCAATCGGTTCGAGCCACTTTCATTGACATCCGTCCGTGGATCCGCCATCGAGCGCTACGACACCACGCACTGCATATGGCGTATGGCACACATCGCACTGCACACATCGCACTGCACACTGCACACAGCTCACTGCGGAATTCGCGGCGCACTATAGAGT
>JABDKS010000401.1 GCA_013002105.1 Pirellulaceae bacterium
CTGGTCGCCACCCACGGTGGTTTTATTGCCAGCAACGATACGCAACGACGCTACAACGACAATCAATCCGGAACCTGGGTGATTCGTGTTCCCGTCACGCAATACTCCGCATTCTTAAACGGCGTACATGCACTTGGCTTTGCCGAATCACGAACCGAAAACGCGCAGGATGTCACCGAAGAATTTGTGGACATCCAAGCGAGAATCAACAACAAAAAGAAACTGGAGTCGCGGATCGTTTCGATGCTGGAAGATCGCACGGGCAAGCTGAGCGACGTTTTGGAAATCGAACGGGAACTTTCGCGGGTGCGAGAAGACATCGAGCGGATGGAAGGCCGATTGCGATTCTTGCGTGATCGAACCTCGTTGGCGACCGTCACCATCCATTGCCGCGAACAACAACATTACGAACCGGCAAAAACGCCGACGCTCGGATCACGAATCACGCTTGCTTGGAGCGATTCGATTGGCGCCATGCGATTCGCGGGCGAAAACCTGTTGGTCGCGGCAATCGCGTTGATGCCCTGGCTAGTGTTAATGGGCTCGCTGCTGTGGGTTATCTTACGAAGCACACGACGCTGGTGGCGACCCTTGCTGGCAACCACCGCAACACCCTCGTGAGAACCGCAACACCCTCTCCGAGGGACGGCATCGCCAAACTTGATTCGCAACGGGGCTACAACTCAGCGATCAATTTTTGGCAAAAAATGGAGATTGTCGCCAAGAAAACTGCGACTGGATCGTTGGGATCACTGTGGGGTTCGCTACTGGAGTGAGGTATCCAAATCATGTTCGCCAAACGAATCATTCAATTCAGCATCCGCGGCGTGCTGGTGCTGACACTGGTCAGCGCGGCGGTGGCATCACACTATCGACCACGTGAGATCGCGGCCGACATCACGCCGATTCGATTCAACAAGAAGGCACAAACGGCCACGTTCTTGATCACCAACACCGCACACAATGATCTATGGTTGTACGGGTACAGCAGTGATTCGCCATTTTACAGTGTCGAGGGACTCGTCGGCGGACGTTGGCAGGGGCTTGGGCTCGGCTGGTGCGGAACCGGAGCCGGTTTGCACGTCTTGGAAAAGGGCGAATCAACCAAGTTCGGCGTGTCTTGGTATGACCCCAACACCACCGCCATCCGCGTCTCGGTCACGTTTTACGAGCAAGCCGAGGACTACGAAAACAGCCGATCGATCCAAAGCAAGGTTCTGCAGCTGGGCACCAACTCGGTCGCCGGCGGGAATCTGGCAGGCTGACCCCCTTTTTTCGTCGATACCGGCAGTCTCGATCAACGCCGACTGGTGCGACGTACCTCGGACCGGTGTGCGCGACGCCACAGCGATTGGATCTCGCTGGTCAAACTCGGTGCAATCGTCCGATGGTAAATCGAATCGGCAGGTAATCCTGCGACCAGTCGCCGGTGTGCTTGACCCAGATTGTGGTACGGCAATCGCGGGAACAAATGATGCAGTGCGTGATATCGCGTACCGATCGGCCCCCACAACTCACTGATCCACGGTGCGTGCGGGTAGTTGACGGTATCAAGCAATTGATCCTCGAAACTCATCTCTTCGCCGGTGTGTGTCCACCGGTGCGCCCCCAATGTGCGAACCTCGTTCAACACCAGCACGCCTTGTGCGACTGCGTAGAAGACAATCCAATTCGGATTGAACCACTGACCAGTCGCAATCCAATGGCCGGCGACGAGGGTCAGCGCAACGGCAAAGCAGCAGACCTCTTGTAGCACCACCATTCGCATCAAACGTGGTGACGCATCGGTTCGTTCATACGTAGGGTCGACCAACATCGTCGAAGCGTGCCGGTGGACATAGGCACGCGCGCCTGGCACGAACCAACAGATTGGGGAAATGATCAAGAATCTGGCGATGGCCAGAAAGGGAATGATCAGCGACTGAATGATGAATCCCACAATCACCCACCGACCCATGTGGCTCAGCGCAAGATACTCGCCGTCATGTTCGGTGCCGTAGTGCTTGCGGCGGTGATGGTCCACATGCGGGTAATACAAAAACGACGGCACCAGCAAAAGAAAACCACACAGCACATTCCAGGCAATCCGAAACGCCCGAAAGCCCTCTTTGGGTAGGTGGACCAGTTCGTGGATGAACATGACCGCACGCATGTACAGGATCACGGTGAGACAATATGACACGAACATAGCCGGCCACAGCCAACTACTGCCCTCGGCCCACTTTGGCAGAAACAGTAAACAGGTGATCGCTGTGTGACCGCCCAAGATCGACAGCAAAAAATCGGCCCAATAAATGCGTGGATCGGGTTGCGTCAGATCGCCGATCAGATTTCGAGCTTGTGTGAACGAAAATTTTTTCGTCTGGACGTTGGCGTCAGATGCCGTATTTGCCGGTGGTGGAAGGGTTGCGGACATTATCGACAAGTTGGAACAGGAGTGAAAGGGTTGGTGGGCGAATGGAAACCTGGGGGTAAAATGGTACCTACGTGCTGTGAAAATCGGCCGCCTCGGTCCTCCATCGGTCAGTCACCTTTGCCGGCCTGAGTCCGTTTTCGGACGGCCCGATTTTCCTTTGGAACACCAAAATTCTCGATGCCCCTGTAATTGTCATCCTTGTTCGTCACCAGTGAGTGAGCAAGTGAAAATTTGACAGGTAGTACTGTTTAGGAATAGCAAATTCCGTGCCTGCGCAACCCATCCGCGTCGTCGTTATCGGTGCAGGCGCGGCCGGAATGGTTGCAGCGGCCCAAGCGGCCAAGCGGGGCGCCGACGTCACGTTGCTGGAAAAGAACGCCAAGACCGGCGTCAAAATCCTGATGTCCGGTGGCACGCGTTGTAATCTGACACACAACACGGACGCCCGTGGGATTACCGACGCGTTTGGGCACGCCAAGCGATTTTTGCAACCAAGTGTTGGTGGGTTTCCGCCCAGCGCGGTCGTCGAGATGTTCAACACGCAGGGTGTCCCTACCAAGATCGAATCGACCGGCAAGATTTTTCCCGAAAGTGACCGAGCGGTTCACGTCCGTGATGCACTGCATCGCCGCGTCATCGAATCGGGCGCCACGATCCAGCTAAAATCGGGAGTCGACTCCATCACGCGCGCCGGCGATCAGTGGCAAGTTGCCGTCGCGGGCGAATCGATTCACGCCGATCGCTTGATCGTCACTGCCGGCGGTAAGAGCTGGCCGGCATGCGGCACGACCGGCGACGCCTACCACTGGCTCGAAAGACTCGGACATACAATCGTGCGACCTCGGCCCGCGTTGGTACCACTGGTCGGCGGCTCGGCTTGGACACACGACCAGTCGGGAATCACGTTGCCCGATTGCGTCGCGACCGTCCGCCAAGTGGGAGGCAAAAAGAAGACCAAGCCATTGATCATCCGTCGTGCCAGTTGGCTGTTCACACACTTTGGTTTTTCCGGGCCCGCGGCAATGGACGTCAGTGGTGTCATGACCGCCGCAGCAACGATCAAAGATGTTCGCTTGACACTCGATTTGGTTCCGGAATTACAACCGGACGACCTTCGATCGGAGCTTACCAATCGCGCGGGCCACGGCGGCCGTCGTAAGATCGAATCGGTAATTGGCCAGTGGCTACCAACACGACTGGTCGACGCATTAGTTCACCGAGCCGGCGGATCCGTTACCATCGCCCAACTGCCGCGTCGATCATTTCAGCAACTGGTCGACGATTTGAAACAACTGCCGCTACCGGTGTCCGGGACGCGTGGTTTTGGCAAAGCCGAAGTCACTGCCGGGGGAGTTGCGCTCAGCGAAGTCGATCCCAAAACGATGGCAAGCCGCAAAGCCGAACATCTTTTCATTGCCGGCGAAGTGCTGGACGTCGACGGCTGGATTGGCGGCTACAATTTCCAAGCCGC
>JABDKS010000406.1 GCA_013002105.1 Pirellulaceae bacterium
GAGTGCAAACAGCTTGTCGACGAATGTTGCTGAAGGGCGTTTGATACGGAAGGCTCTTGTCGCGAAACGCTCGATCACACTGCGTGCGTAAGCGTCGGTTTTTTGATCGGGTTCGCTGTCACCGAAAATGTTCCGATGAGACTGTGGCGGCCATTGGGTGATCAACGGCCCTTGGAGTTCGATCCAATCGATCCAAAGTGCCGGTTCGGGTCCGATCCCATTCTTAGAGCGCGCGGTTCTATAAACATGCCGAGCCGCGTCGCGACTGTTGGGCTGACGCTCCCTCAAACCGAACTGACCAGAACTGTGTTTGGACACGGATACCGCGAACTCAATAACTTGCGGATCGGCCAATGACCCGGTGACCTGACGACAGTCGATGACTTTTAATTCGCCTGCCTGAGCGTCACGTGTTTTGATACCCAACTCCAGAAAACGTCGATTCGCCGTCGCGTCGGCAAATGCACCCACACGTGCGCGCAAGATGTAGTCACCGGGCGTTTTGGGCATGTTCGTCATGTCGACGTACGCACCTTGCGCAGACACTCCCAAAATGGCGCCCGATTTGGATTGTTGGTGTTGTTGGTACCAGTGAAAATACGGGTATCCCTGATCGTATTGCCCCTGCTCAAAATCCACTCGAGCTTCGTCAATGAATCCGAACTCCGTCGGCGGCTTATCCGACGCCCTCCATGCTTCGATGAGACTGAGTTTTTTTTGCAAGGCTTTGACGCGCGAGTTCACCAATTTGTTGGCGGCCACTTCGGCCTGACGTTTGACGGTTTTTGTTTCCGGCCGTTGACCGGTCGCGACAGCATCGGCCACGGCACGCCGTGCGATCTTCAAATACTGCTCGAATTGATCGCTGGAAAAGAACAACGAGCCGCCGGCGGTATCAAAACCGTCGGTGCTTGCATCATCGGGCAAGTCGGCTACGTCAACCGAAACATTCAAAAGTTCACGCATTGTGTTGGCATACTCGCGCCGGTTCAATCGACGCATCGCGATCGCGCCTCCCGAATCACTCAGTATTCTGCGTGCGGTTACTAGCGTTTTGGAAAGGTCTTCTAAAAATTTTGACTTCTCCGAAGCTGTAAACTGTGCTTCGTCGTTGGGCGGCATGTCGCCCGCATTCACTGCGCCCAATACTTTCTGCCAGACCTCAGCCGATTCGATCGTCGCCAGGTCAAATGACAACGACTGCAAATCGACTTTACCTTCGCGCGTTTCTCGGTCGTGACAATCCATACAGAGACGCTCGACAAGTTCGCGATGCTCCGTTGGAAATAGAGCGCTCGGTTCGCCCGCAATCGGTGGGCTGGCAATCGGCGAATCGGCTGCCCACGAAGACGCACTATCATGCCAATACTCTTGCGGAACAGAGCAGAACACCAGCAACAACCAGAAATGGATACGCGACATCGCTCTCGGGCGGGGGGAAAGAAAGGCGGTGGGTGGGATTGCGAGGACCGCGGATACCGAGTGCTGTCGGGTTTGGCACGCGACGCTCGGTCGACTTACAGTATAGCCACATTAGGTGGACTGATTTAGCCCGTTTCTTCGTGTCCGCTGCGACCGATGACGTAATGCCAACCGCCATCTTTGCCCCCCGTTTCTCCCAAAGAGTTGAACCCCACCATCATGATCTTCAAGAAAATTGCTTTGCTACCTGTTCTACTTGCCTCAGCAGCTTCATTGACTGGTGGCCATCTGTTCGCCGACGCCCGGTTACCCGGTTTCTTCGATGACCATATGGTCTTACAGCAAGAAAAGGAGATTCGCGTTTGGGGTTGGGCAGATGCCGGCGAATCGATTTCGGTCACGCTGGCTGACCAGAGTGCGACAGCGACCACCGACAACACGGGCCGATGGCAGGTCACGCTGCCTGCAATGAAAGCGAGCAAGACGCCGCACACACTGCAGGTCAAAGCTGCCAATACAATTCACGTCAAGGACGTTTTGATCGGCGAAGTCTGGTTGTGCAGTGGTCAGTCCAACATGGAATGGACCGTCGCCAGCAGCACAAACGCGAAAGAAGAAATCGCTGCTGCAATCTATCCGCTGATTCGCCAGATCAAAGTCTCTCATCAATCGTCGATGGTTCCTCAGGACGACATCGACGCGGATTGGCAGATCTGCTCGCCGCAAACCGCCGGTCAGTTCACCGCGTGCGGATATTTCATGGCGCGAGAGCTGCACCAAGAATTAGATGTTCCCATCGGATTGATCAACTCGTCTTGGGGCGGCACCCGAGTCGAACCGTGGACACCCCCGGTCGGCTTTCAAAAAGTTGACGCGTTGCAAGACATCTACCGATCGGTGCTTGGTCGCACCCCGGGAACGGACGCGTATGTCCAGACACTCACCAAGCACATCGCGGACGTCCAAAAGTGGCTCGACGAAGCCAACCAGTCGGTCGATACCGGCCAGACGCTCGCGCCCAGTCCCACGTATCCAGCGGAACTGACAGCCTTCAAAAGTCACCAGGACCCAACGATGTTATACAACGCCATGATTCACGCCTTGGTTGGGTATCCGATTCGAGGCGTGATTTGGTATCAGGGCGAATCCAACCACACCGACGGCATGTTGTACACCGAGAAAAAGAAGGCGTTGATCAACGGCTGGCGTGAACTTTGGAACCAGGGTGATTTTCCTTTTTACTACGTTCAAATTGCACCGTTTCAATACGGCAACGAAGACCCCACGATCCTGGGGCAATTCTGGGAGGCACAAGCGGCGGTGATGCAGATCCCCAACACGGCCATGGTCGTAATCAATGACATCGCCACTCTGAACAACATTCACCCGCCAAACAAACAGGATGTCGGGCATCGCCTGGCTCTGCTGGCGCTAAAAAACGACTACGGTCGTGACCACATCGTCGCTCAAAGCCCTCAACTCGAATCGACCCATGTCCAAGACGGACAATTGGAATTGAAATTCAAGAATTCCGGCGGTGGACTGAAGACGCGTGATGGGGCGGCGGCCACTCATTTCGAGGTCATCGGCCCCGGCTCGCATGGGTACCAAGCTGCCAAGGCAACGATTGACGGGGACAAAGTAATCCTAACGTCCGACAAAGTGGCCAACCCGGTCGCGTTCCGATTTGCATGGCACAAACTGGCCCAGCCCAATCTGACCGGCAAGACAGGGCTTCCTGTTGGGGCGGTTCGCGGCGGCACGGAACCCGATTTCGAAAGCTTGTTGTCGATCGATACCGACTACCAGCTCGTCTACGATTTGGATTTGCACAAACTGCAGCACAGTATCACGTACGACGTAGACCACAGCAGCAAGGTCGGCGCGTTCGATCGCGTTGGCTATTTGTTGCAACTGCGTTCGTCGGATCTTGGGGACCAGAGTGTATTCGTATCGATGGACGCGTTTACAGACGACGCCAAAAAGATCGGTATTCCCACCGCTGACTCGGGTGCCAGTTTTCAACAGACCGTATCGAACATGGATGTGTATTCGACGGTCACCGGCGTTGTAACCGGGACGGGGATTGATGCAGGTAACATCGAATTTTGGCCCAATAACTACGCGCCCAATAACGGTAGGGGCATCCAAGGTGCATCGAACACTCATTTCGATTTTGGCGATGATCCTGGACCGCCGCGGGACGGTTACGGATCGATGCAGGTACACAACTATGGTGCAAAGCAAACGATCTTTGCGATCAATCAGTGGAAACGCGGTGGCGCTGCCGATTTGGGAATCGGCAATAGCCCCGGTGAGCAGCGGGATTGGACTTTTACCAGCAGCGGTCCGAACTACTCCAAGAAACGACTCCGCGTTTACGTGCGACCGAAATAGCGTGTCCGGGTGATCGCTCGGTTGACTTTTGTTTGGCCAAGGGCGTTATTTGCGCAAGTGCCGCGGTCGCGTACGACCAAGCGCAGCGGGCGCGTAGAAACAGGTGCCGCGGGCGCATAGCAACAAAC
The DNA here is from genome assembly GCA_013002105.1 of Pirellulaceae bacterium. Next base: position 3,948 of record JABDKS010000406.1, read on the forward strand.
GCCATGGGCGCATAGAAAACGCTGGTGACCAATGGCCACCAGCGTATTGAATCTCTTTCGCACGCGCTGACACGTGCGTCGTCACGGGATCTAGCCAGCGATTTGAACGTTCTCTGCTCGTGGGCCCTTGGGTCCACGTCCAACGTTGTACGTCACTTCTTGACCTTCGCGAAGATCATTGAACTGGACTCCTTCGACGTTCGAACTGTGGAAGAACATGTCTTCGTTGGTGTTCGTTGCGATGAAGCCGAATCCACGATCGGTCAGTCGTTTGATAGTGCCTTGTTCCATTTCTTCTACTCTAACTCTCTTAAAAAAATTCTTCGTTCCGTCCACTTTGCGTGAAACGTTCACGTAATCGGTCGGTCCGATGGAAGGGGTTCGCCCGACGGGCGAGTCGTATAGGTTCCACCGCTAGGAAAGCAAATCCACATTGGATTCAACTGCGACGGTGGTTTGATTTTCTGGATCCTCTATGGCCGTTGGTGTTTGCGGCTCGAGCAACTGTGCAGCTTGTTCGGCCTTTCGATCGTTCTTGCGCTGCCGTTTTTCTTCCTGCTTGCGCTTCTTTTCCATTTCACGTTGACGCTTGGCAATGGTGTTTTGGTTTTTAGCGATGAGTCGACTCCGGGTAGGTGGGAATGCTGATTGGTACGAGCGATGCGGTTAGGTCATGCGACCGTGGTTGCACGCTTGGATGATCCTTTGGAATTTTTCTTGGCCTTTCGATAACGAAACGTACGTTCGCCCGAAACAGGCTTTTGACTCTTTCCACTGGTTGATCCGCTGCGTTTTCGCTTTGATTTGTTGTGGGGACGCCGATCACTGGACCCGCTCTGCTTTTTTGCCGACGATTTGCTTTGCCCGGTCAGGCTCAGCGCATTTGGATTTTCGATGGGCAGCTTCTGACGAGTCAGTCGTTCGATCGCTCGTAGCTCTTCGATTTCGTCAACCGTGCAGAACGAGATAGCGATGCCTTCGGCACCCGCACGACCGGTGCGGCCAATTCGGTGAACATAGCTCTCGGGTTCAACCGGCATGTCGTAATTGATCACATGAGTGACGCCATCGATGTCGATCCCGCGTGCTGCCACATCGGTAGCCACCAAAACCTGTATTTTGAAATCGCGAAACGCCGTCAATGCGCGTTGGCGGGCGTTCTGGGTCTTGTTGCCATGAATGGCCGTGGCCTGCACGCCGGCACGATCAAGTTTTTTAACCAAGCCGTTTGCACCGTGCTTGGTGCGTGTGAAAACGATGACCTGACCAACGCCCTCGCGACCGAGGATTTTGCAAAGTAGATCGACCTTGTCAGCTCGCTGTACCATGCGAACACGTTGCTCGATCAATTCGACGCTGGTGGTCTTGGGCGTGACGTTGACAAAAATAGGATTGAACAACAACTGCGATGATAACTCTTGAATCTTGGGAGGCAACGTCGCCGAAAAGAACAACGATTGACGTTCTTCGGGCAGCTTTGCAATGATTTTCTTTAGAGCGGGCATGAATCCCATGTCCATCATGCGGTCGGCTTCGTCCAAGACAAAGATCTCGACTTGGCTCAAGTCGACGTGGCCTTGCTGCATCAAGTCGATCAGACGACCGGGTGTCGCGATCAGGACATGCACACCGCGTCGTAACGCGTTGACTTGCTGGCCTTGTCCGACGCCGCCGTAAACCAACGCTTGTTTAAAACGAATGTGTTTGCCGTACGTGCGAAAACTATCTCCTATCTGGATAGCCAGTTCTCGCGTGGGTGCCAGAATCAATGCGGCGGGGCGATTGGGCAACGCCTTGGGTTTGTCGTGCCCCAAATAATCCAGAATCGGCAATGCAAAGGCGGCCGTTTTTCCGGTGCCGGTTTGGGCGCAACCCAAAATGTCGTGGCCGGCAATCGCCGGTGCGATCGTCTGTGCTTGGATCGGAGTGGGTGTTTGATAGTCTTGTTCGCTCAGGCTGCGCTGCAGGGGAGCGAACAGGTTCATTTCTTCAAAAGTGGTCAACGTGCTTCTTTCTTGATGTTTGGGTGATCCCCGTCTCGAATCGTGGCTAGCTATTTCGGCCCGATGGACTGGGAGAATTTCATTTCGTTCGCCGGTGACAATACTTGGCTGTCACCGGTAACTTTCGTACCGCGAAACGGTGTCCCTCGTCGAACTGACGATGGCAACGATTGCGGTGATGTGGATTGATCGGGAGCGTTGGAGTGGTGACCGAAATCACGCCTCCCACGAGGTGGGTTACTGGAAAAAGCGAACGCCGCTATCTCAGATTCCGGACAAACAAGAAAGTCTCGGAATAGGTGTGTCGGTTTGACACGAGCAGCTTTCCAGAGCGGTCCACGCGACCGATAGTAGGCAGCAAATCGCGAAAATCATCCTTTCGCGATCGCGAGACGCCAAGAATCCAACTCGGCAAATGGTCTCGCTTGGTCAGCAAACGTGAGCTGTTATCAGCTCCGTTTCTCGTTTCTTCTGACCAAAAACAACTGTGCAAGCCGTTTTGCTGGCTTGCTCATCTGGTGCAAGCGTACAACCAAGCGAGTGAAAAGCACAGTGCAACCGACGCGATTTTCTGATAAACCGGCATATTTCACGCAAAACGGTGGTCTGTGCGGCCACATGACACCTGTGCGGCCTCTTGAATTGGCGTGATTTCACAATCGCGTGGTTCAAAACGTCCCCCCGCCCCCAAATCCACCGCCGCCATTGGACTTTTGAAACTCTAGATCCACTTCGGTGCGTTGAACCAACT
>JABDKS010000476.1 GCA_013002105.1 Pirellulaceae bacterium
TGGTTGGGTTGATGCGATTATCGCGCCCGATCAGACGCGGCAATGGCTTGCCGAAGCGTTGCGTTTGATTCCACCGAATTGGAAGGCGGGTGATTTTCGTACCGGAGTTTTTCAGGTTTAAGCGGAAACGGGTTTTTTGCCGGGAGAGTTGTTTCGTTTGATGGAGTTGGTCTATGCCAAGCATGATTCGCATCGGAAACGCACATGGTTTTTGGGGTGACCGGATCGAGGCCGCCGCGGAGATGCTGCAGGCAGACCCCGACTTGGATTACATCACGCTGGATTTCCTGGCCGAAGTCTCCCTGTCGATCATGGCATCGCAGCGACAACACGATGCGTCGTTAGGGTATGCGACGGATTTCATCGACGTCGTTCGAACACTGGTTCCCTATTGGCGGTCCGGTGGAAAGTGCCGATTAGTGACCAACGCGGGTGGGCTGAACCCGTTGGGCTGCGCTCGGGTCTGCCAGGAGATTCTGCAAGCCGCCGGCTGCGATGGTCGCAGGATCGGTGTCGTCAGTGGTGACGACGTCTTGTCCTTGCTGACCAACGACACCGATTCGCGTAGCTTGGACACGCTGCAATCGTACGATCATGTTGCCGATCGTTTGATGACGGCAAACGCGTATCTGGGGGCAGAGCCGATTGTCGAGGCGCTGTCACGTGGGAGTGACTTGGTCATCACCGGCCGTGTCGCAGATCCCAGCCTTACCGTTGGGCCTTGCATGCACGACTTCCAGTGGTCGCCGTCGGACTACCAGCGGATCGCCGGCGCGACGGTCGCTGGACATCTGATTGAGTGCGGACGTCAAGTCACCGGTGGGATCGCAACCGATTGGCTGTCGCTTCCCGATGCAGGCGGTATTGGTTTTCCGATTGTCGAAGTCAGAGAGGATGGAAGTTGTGTGGTGACCAAATCGACTGGTAGCGGCGGGCAGGTCACCGAGTCGACCGTAAAAGAACAGTTGATTTACGAAATAGGTGATCCGGATGTTTATCTGTCACCCGACGCCACGGTTTCCTTTTTGTCGTTGAATGTACAGCAACAGTCGCACGATCGAGTCGCGGTCAGCGGAGCGAAGGGGCAGAGTCCGTCGGAGACATATAAAGTCAGCGCGACCTACGCGGCCGGTTTCCGTGCGGCGGGACAGTTAACGATTTACGGAGTCGATGCGCAGGCCAAAGCAACGCGGGCCGCGGAGTTAGTGTTTGAGACACTTAAAAGGGATGGAGCGACTTTTCAAAATCAATTGGTTGAGTTGCTGGGGACGGGTGCATGCGTTGTAGGTACTGATCGATCTGACTTAGGCAGTGCTAAGGAGGTCATACTGCGAATCGCAGTATCGGACAGCGATCGCCGATCGGTAGTAAAGTTCACTCGTGCGATGATGCCTCTGATCACAGGTGGGCCACCGGGAACGACCGGATATGCTGAGGGTCGCCCCAAAGTTCATCCGCTGATTGGATATTGGCCGTGCCTGATCCGCAGGGACAGGGTCCGCTGGACGGTGCAGATACTCTCGATCGAGGGCGATCTGGATCGACCATCCTTGGAGGATTCAGATTCGACGCAGACGACTGCACCGGGAGGCACGCAGTGCGGATCATCGCCGCGGGAGGTTCTGTCCAGCAATTCGCTGAACGATATCGCACACGCGCGTAGCGGTGACAAAGGAATTCATGCCAACATTGGCGTCATCGCTCGCGAATCAAAACAATTTGATCTTTTGAAAAGCCATGTAACGCGGGAGCGTGTTGCCGAGCATTTGGATGTTGATGTCGATGCGGTCTTGGTGTATCCGATGCAAAACCTGGCGGCAATCAATTTTGTGATCCTGGGAATTCTTGAAAATCCGTTAAGGACCGATGCGCAAGGGAAGACGCTCGGCCAGCAATTACTTCAGTTACCGCTGCGTCACTCAATCTAGCAAGGTGAGCGTCATGGATTCCACCGTATTGTTTCATCGCCACGATCGAGCGATTGCCGTGCTGACGCTCAATCGTCCGGACAAACGTAATGCGTTGACCATCGAACTGATGGACGCGTTGCAGGCGGAAATTGGACGCTTGGAAGCGGACGCGGATTGTCGGGTGGTGATTCTTTGTGGTGCTGGCCCGATGTTTTGTGCTGGGTTGGATTTGATCGAAGCAGCCGAGTCGAAGGTGGCCGAGCGTAGCGCGCAAAGTGTGGCGAAGACATTTCAAGCCCTGGTCAGCAGTCCGCTGATTAGTATTGCGTCGGTCCAAGGCGGTGCTCTCGCGGGCGGTGCCGGTTTGATGGCATCCTGCGACTTTGCCGTCGCCACCACCGATGCCAAATTCGGGTTCCCGGAAGTCCGGCGTGGGCTCGTGCCGGCTTTGGTGTCGGCGGTGCTTCGTTCTCGGCTTCGAGATTCCGAGATGCGACAACTGTTCTTACTCGGTGAAGCGATTGATGCGCAGTCCGCACTACAGCTTGGCTTGGTGCAACGTGTCGTTCCCGAGCGCAAGTTGATGGAGGAAGTTCATTGGATTGCACAGACGGTTTGCAAAGGCGGGCCCGATGCGATTCGGCAGACGAAAGAATTGATTCGGCAGGTGTGTGGATCGAATCTGAACGCGATTGCCGATACATTGTCGGCGCACTGGAAAGCGAGGACCGGTGAGGAGGCAAAAGAGGGGTTGGCCGCGTTTCGCGAACGACGACAGCCGAATTGGATGCGATGAAAACGCCGAAAATCTGACTCATACCGCGATCGCAGGCGTAAAATAAGACGTATCGTCACCCGCTTGCACTGATCGGGAGGTGGCTTGGATGGATAGCAGAATTTGCAGAAACATTGGCGTGCCGATATTTGACGCCGCGAGCATCCGCCCGTTGCGGCGTCTGGTTGGCTCGCGGTTACTCTTGACTATCGCCTGCGGTGGGAGAGCATCCCGATGAACGCACCGGTCGCAAAGAAACGCGCGCACACTGAACGCCGTGAAAAACAGGTCCGCGAGGCAGAGGAACTGTTGTTCTCGGGACCCCAGCGACAGAGCTTCGGAAAAAGTCTCTTTTCGGGGAACTTCGTCGGATCGCTCGTCTTTCCCTATCCCGCCTTGCCCGACGATCAGCAGGCGGCAATGGAGCGTGCGTTGGAGCAGTTGCGCAAGGTGTGCGATCAATATCTTGATCCCGACCAAATCGATCGTAACGCCGACATTCCACAGGAGTTGATTTCTGGGTTGGGGGAGATTGGACTATTGGGAATGACAGCTCCCGTGTCGGTCGGCGGTCGGAATTTTTCGCAACTCGCCTACTGCCGACTGCTCGAAGAACTCGGTTCCCGTTGCAGTTCGACGTCGATCTTTGTCAATGCCCATCATTCGATTGGGATGCGCGGTTTGTTGTTGTTTGGCACCGATGACCAAAAACAAAAATGGTTGCCCGGGCTGGTTAGCGGAGAGAAAATCGCGGCTTTTGCGCTGACTGAATCGCAAGCGGGCAGCGATGCGTCCAACGTTCAGACCACGGCCACATTGACCGACGATGGGCAGCACTTTGTGCTAAACGGCACCAAACGGTATATCACCAATGGTGCGATCGCAGATTTGTTGACTGTGATGGCACGAACGAAGGTTGCCGACAGCGACGAAACGGCGGTCACCGCATTCTTGGTAACTCCCGATATGCCGGGATTTCGTGTCATCGAGCCAAGAATGGAAAAGTTGGGAATTCGCGGTACAGCGACCGCAAAACTGGCGTTCGATCAAATGCAGGTGCCGGTTCAGAACGTACTCGGTCCGATCGGAAAGGGGCTCCGAGTTGCCTTGACGGTGCTCGATTTTGGACGGACCACTTTTGGTGCTTGTTGCACGGGTGCTGCCAAGACGTGTGTCAGATTGGCCAACGAACACGCACATCGTCGGGTTCAGTTTGGGCAGACGCTGGCCGAGTTTGAATTAGTGCAGAAAAAGCTTGCTCTAATCTCAGCGGATACATACGCGATGGAGGCGATGACAAAAGTCACTGCCGGATTGATCGACGGCGGTTGCGAAGACTACATGCTGGAGACCGCGATGCTGAAGGTGTGGAGTACCGAGCGATTGTGGGAGATCGTCAATGAAACGTTCCAAATCTACGGTGGTGCCGCGTACTTTACGGATCAGCCACTCGAGCGGATGTTGCGTGATGCGAGGATCAATCAAATCGGCGAGGGAGCCAATGAGGTGCTGACGTCGTTTATTGGACTGGTTGGAATGCGAGATCCCGGTGAAGAGTTACGGACCGTCGCCGAGGCCGCTGTGCGATCATGGCGTCATTTCATGGCGTTGGCACGTTTTTCGATGCGTGAAGCGTCGCGACGTTGTTCACGTCCGAAATTGACGGTGCGATCGTCCGAGTTGAAGCCGGCGGAAAAACGGTTGGCCAAGCAAATCAAGCAGTTCGGCATCTGCGTACAACGAGAACTGATCCGACACCGCGAAGATATTCTGGAGCGGCAATTAGTTCACGAACGATTTGCCTGTGCAGCGATGGAGATTTACGCGGCCACCGCCGTGATCAGTCGCCGCGACGCCGAGATTCAAACGCGACGGGACACGGATGGCGACGCGGACCGTCAGAAACTCGCGAGCTTTTTCTTGGCAAAATCCGAACGACGAGTCCGTGAATGTCTGCGCGGCCTGCGCGATAACGATGACGTTCTTCTAATTCACGCGGCCGAAACGACCGGGTAATCGATGCCCCCTTGCTGGGGAGTTCTTTGGATCGCGTGTTAATGTAAGTGCTTTCTGTTAAACGACTTGCGGAATATTGCCTGAACCGGGCGAACCGATCGGGACGTAGAACTGGTGGCGAAAGCATTCACCGCCCACGTTTATCCCCCCAATTGCTTTGCCAAGCCGACCGGCGGTGTCTCTGGCTGGAAACAAATCTCATCGTCCCAGTCATGAATCCCTTGTTGTTTGAAATCTGTGAAAAGGATCTCGTTCGATGTTTGCGCTGCGCACTACCGTCGTCGTTCTGTTCTTGCTGGCGTGGCCAGTCGGGCCGGATGCGGTTGCGCAGGTCGGTCTGGGGTCCACGCTCTGGGCTTGGACTGATTCTGCTGCCCACCATGAAGCCGTCGTGAATGTCTCTTTGGACGGCGGCAGTGGTACCGGCATCATCGTTGCCGTCGACCGTGACAAACCCGTTTCGGATGGTTACGAAGGCTACTGTCTGACGGCCAATCACGTTGTCGAATCCGACAACGACCGCCGCGCGATCAAGCTGCGCTATCGCAATGGTCGAACCGTGAGCCACTGCAAGGTGGTGAAGTCAGATCCCCAATCGGACATCGCGCTATTGTGGGTCTGGGTGCCGGCAGACGTTCGACCTGTCCGCATTGCGGATCGCGAAGCCCGGCCAAACGATTGGCTCGAATTTGCCGGTCTGGGCGGCGCGTCCGATCCGGCGTGCTGCCTACGTACATTCTCGTCCAAGGCTTCCGTGCCGACAAACGAGGACATTTTGTTTGCCGACGTTTCGTTGCTGCCGGGTGATTCAGGTGGTCCGGTATTCAATGACCATCGGGAGTTGGTCGGAATCATCTCCGGTGGTTGGATGTGGTGGGACGGCAAGATTGTCACGGCGCAGGGTAATCCGATCAGTGCTACGTGGCCCGCGCGAGCTGCGAATGTCAGTGTAATCAAAAAGATGATCGACAATTCCGCGGCAATGCTGGTCAGCCGCGACGACTCCTCAGTGACCAAATGATTGTGAAGTCGTGAAACTTGTGTTCCGATTTACTTCGCAGGCATTCGCATGCCGCCGTCCAATCGCAGCGTCGTGCCATTGATCATTGGGTTTTCGATCACGTTGACAACCAGTTGTGCGAACTCGCAGGGACGACCAAATCGCTTGGGGAACAACGTTTGCATCTGCAAAGCGTCGTGATACTTGTCGGACACTTGTTTCATCATCGGCGTTTCGAAGACTCCCGGGGCAACGGTGACAACACGGATCCCTAGTGGAGCGAGTTCCCGTGCGGCTGGCAAAGTAAGCGCTGCTACGCCGCCTTTCGATGCAGCGTACGCCGCTTGCCCGATTTGGCCCTCGAACGCGGCGATCGACGACGTCATGATCACGATCCCTTGTTCGCCGTTTTCGTCCGGCGGATTGTGCTGCATCCTGTCGGCCGCCAAACGCAGGACGTTGAATGTTCCAATCAGGTTGACGTCGATGACGCGGCGGAAGGCATCCAAGTCAAACGGTCCCTCGCGTCCGGCGATTCGTGCGCCGTGGATGATGCCGGCACAGATGATGACACCACGAAGTTCCCCGCGGCTCGTATCGATGGAATCTATCACCGACAGGACTGAGTTTTCGTCGGTGATGTCGGTTTGGTGATAAGTCGCACCGTTGTGTACGGCATTAGTAGGCGGTTGCACGTCCGCGTTGACAACATCGGCCTGACGGCTGGATAGCAATTTGACGCAGGCAGCGCCCAATCCAGAGCTCCCGCCGGCGACCAGGAAGGTTGCTCCCGCGATTTTCATGATGAATCTTTCGAACGTGTCACGCAGTGGGCACCGAGGCGGCGTCCTGCAGATGAAAGTGGTCGATGGCCATTTGGCGCAATTTGAATTTTTGAATCTTGCCTGTCACCGTGGTCGGAAAACTTTCGACAAACCAGACGTATCGCGGCGTTTTGAACTTTGCCAAGTGATGTTGGCAGAACTCGCAGATTTCTTGTTCACTGATCGTCGTGTTTTTCCGCCGCACGATACAGGCCAAGATTTGTTCGCCAAACCGATGGTCGGGTACGCCGACAACCTGTACATCTTGCACGGTTGGGTGTCGGTACAGCAATTCTTCGATTTCACGCGGCGAAATATTTTCACCGCCTCGAATGATCATGTCTTTCAGGCGTCCCGTGATTCGAAAATACCCATCGACGTGACGCACCGCCAAGTCTCCGGTGTGAAGCCATCCGTCGGGGTCGATTGTTTTGGCGGTGAAATCGGGGTCGTTGTAATAGCCCAGCATTACATTGTGCCCGCGCGTACAAAGTTCACCAGACACGCCATCGTTAAGCGTACGGCCGCTTTCGGGGTCAATGATCTTTGCTTCGACGCCCGGAATCACCCGTCCCACGGTACCGACTCTTTTTTCGATCGGATCATCGGTAAGCGTCATCGTAATCAGTGGTGATGCTTCGGTTTGCCCGTAGGCAATGGTGATTTCACGCGCGCCCATTTCGGTCGTCACACGCTTCATCAGTTCGATTGGGCAGGGGCTTCCAGCCATGATTCCGGTTCGCAACGAAGATAGGTTTCGGCTGCGAAACTCCGGCTGTTCGAACATCGCGATAAACATGGTTGGCACTCCGTATACGGCCGTGCATCGTTCGTTTTCGATCGCGTCGAGCGTCGCAGCGGCTTGGAAGCACTCGTGCGGAAAGATCATCGCGGCTCCACGAATCGCGGCACAAAGAGTTCCCAGGACGCAGCCGAAGCAGTGATATAGCGGAACGGGGACGCAGATTCGGTCCGCTTCGGTGAATTTCTGGCACTCGCCGGCGTAGAACGCGTTGAGCAATAGATTTCGGTGAGTCAGTAACGCCCCCTTGGGATTTCCTGTGGTTCCGGACGTGTACTGCAAGTTGATCGGATCGTCAGGCTGGACTTTCTCAATTGCCTGTTGCAACTGTTGGTCGGACACCGTCTCGCCCATTTGCTCTATCTGACTCCAGTCGAACATGGCGGGATGGGCGGCGCCCTGCAGTCGAACCAGGAATTTCAGCTTAGGGAATCGATCATTGTGAAGATTGCCCGCCCGCGACGTTGATAGATCTGGCCATAGCTGTTGCAGCAATTCGTCGTAATTGCACGACTTGAATTGGTCGATTAACGCCAGGCCGCGTATGTCTGACTTGGCCAGGGTGAATGCGAGTTCGTCGGATCGATATGATGGGTTGATCGTGATCAGGACCACGCCAATGCGTGCGGTCGCAAATTGGAGTAGGACCCATTGCGGCCAGTTGGTCGCCCACACGCCGAAGTGATCACCGTGTCGTAATCCCAATTGCAAGAGACCTTTGGCGACTCGATCGACGGCGAGATCCAATTCGCTCCAAGTCATTCGCACGTCGGCTTGGGGAAACACGATCGCGTCACCATCTGCATTTCGCTTTGCTGTCTTGGACAACACACGGCCGATCGTCATTTGATCGACCCAAGGCTGGGCAACCATGATGCAACCTCCCGCAACAGAAGATTTCGGCAGAAAGAAGATAGCTACATTATAGGCAGCAGAACGATGTCCAACGCAGTTTTTCGCCTGATTACTGCTGGCAGCGTATCATGGGGTAAGAGGTAGATAGACATGGACAATCCGGTTGTTTTGTCGGCACAGCGCACACCGATAGGAAAGTTTTTCGGTTCGCTATCGCAGGTGGCTGTGCCGGACTTGGGCGCCGCGGTCATTCGGTCGGCGATAGAGGTCGCCGGTGTCGACGCCGGTCAAGTCGATGAAGTCATTCTGGGTAACGTGCTTGCTGCCGGTGTCGGTCAAGCTCCCGCGCGCCAGGCTGCACTCGCCGCCGAATTACCGCACACAGTTGCCGCAGTGACGATCAACAAAATGTGCGGGTCTGGGCTGAAGGCAATCATGTTGGCGGCGCAGTCGATTCGTAGTGGTGACACGGATCTGGTGGTTGCCGGTGGTATGGAATCGATGAGTCGCGCACCGTTTTTGCTGCCACGTAAGGACGCAAAGTTGGGTGACCGGACGTTGGTTGATTCGATGCTACACGACGGATTGATCTGTCCGTTTACCAGCAGAGGTATGGGCGCGATCGCTGATCAGTTGGCCAAGTCGGATCAGATCCGACGCGAACAGCAAGATCGTTACGCCAGCATGAGTCACCAACGTGCGATCACAGCAGCCGACAAAGGTGAATTTGATCGGGAAATCGTGCCGGTCGCGACGGGTGATGGGTTGATCGATTGTGACGAAGGCCCCCGCTCTGATTCGACGCCCAGTGCACTCGCTAACTTGCGGCCCGCGTTCGATCGCGATGGCAGCGTGACGGCTGGAAACGCATCGATGATCAGTGATGGTGCCGCCGCCGTGGTCGTAGCTTCGCCGCAATTTGCAGCAAAGCATGGATTGAGACCGATCGCAGAAATTGTCGCGTCGGCAACTTCGGGAACTGCACCGGAGGATCTATTCATCGCCCCTGTAACCGCGATCGAAAACGTGTTGCGTCGCGCCAAGTTGAAGTTGAGCGATATCGATTTGATCGAACTGAACGAAGCTTTCGCGGCACAGATGATCGCCTGTCAGCAACGACTGAACTTGGATGAGCAGCGGATGAATGTTCGCGGAGGCGCGATTGCGTTGGGGCATCCGATTGGTGCGAGCGGGGCTCGTGTCTTGACAACGTTGCTGCATTCGATGATCGACCACGACAAATCATTCGGGCTCGCATCGCTGTGCTTGGGCGGCGGCAATGCTGTTGCAATGATCGTTCGTAAGTGTTGATCGGCGCGATGCGACCTCGCGAGCTTGTCGTTTGTACGCGCTACAGTCCGCGGATCGCGGTTTGTTGTCGTCGGCACAACTCTGCAGCTTGTTCGTGGTCGATCAGGTTGATGCGCAACGGCTTTCCAGGCCGAAGCTGGGCGAGACGATCGACATCGCAGTCAATCACGGTTGCGACGCGCGGATAACCACCCAACGTGCCGCGCTGACGTAGCAACGCGATCAGACCCGTGGCGGTCGCTTGGATCGTGCCGTCTTGAACGGGGCTAGATACGATGTCAAACGTTGGCAGCGGAAGCGGCTTGCCCGTCAATCGCAACCCCATGCCACTGCTTTGCGGCGAGACGATCCAGGTTTGTGCTAGTTCGGGCTTGACCGAGTCGGCAAACTCGGGCCCGCCGATCGCGCGGACCGTTCCCGGTGGTGGTGCCCACGGGGGATTGAGCAACTCCGGGGTGAGGCAACGTCCAAGTTCACCTGCCATTGGATCGCCGACGGCAAAGCAGTGATTGCTGTCTTTCGGGTCTTGCGCCAGTCCACCAGCAACACAAACGTAGGCTCTGCAACCAGACGGATCGATTTCGATTCTCAATTTTGAACCCGCACATCCTCGCAGGACTTGCCAAACGCGATGCGCGACGCCATCAATGGTGATCTTGCTCGCCGCACCGCCGACGACCAGCAAGCAGTCACGTTGTAGCGTCAACTTTGCCGTGGTTAATGTGATTTCGATCGCGCCGGCACTAACAGGGTTACTCAATAAGCGATTTGCCATCGCATGGGATATACGATCCTGGGGGCCACCGGGTGGATAACCGTGGTGCAGTTTTGATAAGTCCGCGTTGGCGACGAATCGAGTAATACCTGCGTGAACCTGGATCATTGGGCTGTTCGTCGATCGCGTACTTGACTCACTTTTCGCATCTCCAGTCTCGTAGTGCCTTGGACAATTCGACGGCATGCAGAGCGTCGCCGTGCAAGCAGAGTGTATCGCAGGAGATTGGGTGAACAGAATGATCGACTAATTCAACCTCTTGTTGCAGGATGATCCGTTCGGCTTGAGCGATTGCCGATTCAACATCGTCGATGATAGCGCCCGGTTCGCTGCGTGGCTGAAGCTGCAGTCGGCCATCAGCCAGCCGGTAACGTCGGTCAACAAAGGCTTCGCGCAAAACATTGATGCCGCGGCTCTTTGCCGACAACGCAAGTTCACTTGCATCGGGTGTAAGTATTTCGCTGATGTTGTGATCGATGCACCATTGTGTCAATTGATCGGCCATCGCACGGTCGTTGCCGGCTTGATGATAGATCGCGCCGTGAAATTTACAGGTCGCCACATCCGGCAGCACGTCTCGTTGCACGCTCAGCGAATCCGAAAGTTCCGACCAAGAAATTTGCATCGACCTGCGACCGAAACCTTCACGATCGGGATAACCAGGATGGAGATGCACGCGTTTGCCGCTTGCAACCGCGCGCGCCGCCAGTTCGCGACTCCAAGTCGGATTGCCGGCATGAGCACCCAGCGCGATGTTCACCGCGTCAACGTTTTCTAACAGTTCCAAGTCCACTTGGCTGCCGGGCGAGCCTTCCCCCGCGTCGACGTTGATAATGAAAGACGTCACGATCTGGAGTCCTGGAACGTCACGATATCCCCAGTCGAAAATTTCGGACAGAGTTCGCGGCACGCCTGCTCGCTGACTTGGCCGATCAATTGCCACCCGCCAGGGGATTGTTGCGGATAGATGCCGGTTTGGTCATTGGCGATACCGACGGAACCAGAAGGCACTCGCACCCGAGGCGACGCTTTGCGTGGTGTGGCGATACTCGGATCGAGGCCCCACAGGTAGGCAAAGTGGGGTAGGAATCCCACGGCGGCGACAACGTACTGGGCTGCTGTGTGACGGTCGACAATTTCATCCGGGGTCATTGAATGGTGACGCGCGACGTCATCCAAATCTGGTCCGCAATAGTCCACCGGAACTTGATGAGTGGTCACATTCTGGTTCAAGTCCTCTGACGACAGAGAAAGGCATTCCATCAACACACCCGACAAAAGGTCAACAACGTGCTGCGGGTCTGATGTTGGTTGCGAAAAGTACGCGGCTAACGAGCGGTAGGAGCTAACAGCGCCCTGGGCCAGATTTGATTCGCGGATGGTCGCCGCAGCACGCCCCAACTGACGAAAGAGCGTGGGCGACAACGGGCGTTCGACGGTCAGTTCGCAACACGACAGACCATGCCAATGATGATTCCAGGCGGTCATTGAGCTGGTATCAAACGAATGCGGCGAATGTCCATGACGGCTACCCCTGGCTTGGTCCGCGGTTGCACGGTCAGTCGATGCGTTCCGACTGCTTGGATCGAGACTGTTCCAAGATCACGCTGCCGCCAGTTCTGAAATCCGCCGGTGTCTTCGACGGTAAATGTCAAACGTTGCTCGCCAACAATCACTTCCACTTCACTGCCGCCGTGTCCTTGGCCGCAACCTTGGGTCAATTGCACTTGAAACGTCCCAGGAGCCTTGACGTCGAAATCCCATGAGACAGTATCGCGTGGATTGGCCCAGTAGCCGATGCATCGTTTGTGCGGTTCTGGCTCGAATCGGAGTTTGACACCGTTGACGATTGCTTGGCTAGAATCCATTTCGATGCTGCCGTCGGGATCCTGGACAACGGGCGATCCCTCGGGCGCCGGACGCAGCGTCAAAGCTTTTAGGTTCATGACCGCGCCGCCCTGTTTCTTGATGCCACGGACGTTGACTTGAATTGCTTTTGACTCGGCCAGGTAAACGCGGCCGATCGTCGATGACGTGTATCGATACCAACTACCGGTCGGTTGGATCGTCGATTCCAGACGATCTTCGTCTAAGCGGACCTCGATATCACTGACGCCCGCGGCGAGCGAATAGGTCAGTTCGATGTCGTACATCCCCGGGCGTGTTGGTTTGTAATTCCAGGAGACGCTGTCCTGCAGGTTCGACCAGAATCCGATCCGGTGGTTGCCGGGATGAGTTTCTAGTTTTGCCGTATCGCCATCGATCGATGCATCGAGTGCCGACAGCACAATTCGGCCGTCGGGGAACTGTGTGGACTCCTCCGCGCTTTCCAGGACGACTTTGCCTGTCGCGGTTTTGGGAGCGTGCACCGAAATGATGGATGCATCGGTATTGTAGGCGGTGAGAATCGGTGTGCGTTTGGGATCGTCCGCCAAGTACGCAGCCGTGATGTTCCTGGTGGTCTCGGCTAACGCAAACGTTCCGTCACTGCCCTCTGGAATATCGACCGTCCAGCGACCCAAATCGGATTCCTGTTTAACGCGCTGCTGAGCGTTGACTGCATTGGTGACCAGGAGTGTTGCAACGAACAACCGTGCGAAGTGTCGATACATTGTTTAGTCGATCGGAAAAAACGCTACAGCGGGAACGAGTGGTCGATCGTCCATCATAACGTCAATCCGCAGCAGGCGGAGCGACGACGATCACTCCGGAACTACTGATCAGGTCCAGACCATCATCGCGAGACGCATTTGTCCAGGCTTGGTGAGGCCGTTTGAGGGCTTGGAAATTGAATCCGTCGGTTGGTGGCTGGAATCCGTACCAACCGCGTCCGTTGGTGGAGTACGACTTGTCTGCCAGTTCCTTTTGCTTCAACGCAACGCGCACGGTTCCGACTTGCGTAAACGCGTTCAGCGGTACACCTACCGATGCGGCATCTTTGCAGGCGGCATGAATGATTCCGCTGTGTGACACGATTCGATGTGCAGCCGCCGAAAGTGGTTGCTTGACGACCAAATGTGTGTTGCCGTATTCGTTGGTCACGTCGATCTTGCCGCCGATCGATTCCAGTCGTAGATCGGCGCGTACAAAGTGTCCCTTGAAGTCGCCGTTGACGTCGGTGACCGATGTCGGATCAGGCGGCGGTGACGACGAGGTGCGTAGGCCACGGCTGTGCATCGTACCGGTATTGGTCACTTCGTCCGTCTGTGTCATCGTCACGTTGCCGGTGACGCCATGGATCAACCGAATCGGGGCTTCGTCAACAGTGACGTTCCCGTCGATGTCTTTGACGCTGAAATTCTTGCCGTAGCTGCGATCCTGCGAATCGTGTGCGGTTAAGATCAGGTTCGCATCGAGGCTCTTGATGTCGACGGCCACCATGCAGCCGCGAACAGCCACATGATTGCAAGCGGGAATATAGATCGTGACTTTTGCTGATCGTTTCCAGAATCCGCCGAATGTTCCGGCACCGCCGGGTGATTTGGTTCGTCCGGACAGATGCTCGTTGCCTTCCTGGAAAGTCAAACCGACAATTTTGAGTGTGTCGATCTTGTTCCCCTGCAACGGTTGGTACATTGCGTAACTCGCTTGGATTTCTGCGAGCAATTCCGCACGCATTTTGCGTGACTCTGGCGACGATGCCTTCGACTCGTTTTGTTCTGAGTGTCTTTTCTCGGCTTCCTCTCGCGATGCTTTGTCTTTCCCGACCAGGTCATCGGCTACACGCAGTTCGTGTTGGACACTGATTGCGTCAAACTCTGCCTCGTCGGGTTCCTCGGTTCCCAAGACAAACTTTTCGATCACACACTTGATGTCTTTGCCGTTCCAGCCTCGTAGGATGACATCATCGGCCGTGATGACGACTTGCTTTGCATCGCCTAGCTGAAATGCTTGCGTTTCACGTCGGGAGAACACTTCGAAGGGTTGTACATGAACCTTGACCTCGTCGATCTTGCTCTCGATTTCGCGTAGTTCTTTTAAAACGTCGTCAAAGCTGTCCAGATGATCGGCCGCTTTTTGCGGATCGCGAAATCGCTCGCTGCTCAGTTCGTCAAACCGCTGCTTGATTTGTTGGTGTTCGGTGAGCAAATCTTCGGGCACGTAGAAAACGCCCGTCGCAGACTTGTCGTAGATCCCGTGATCCGGTGGAGCCTCCGCGGTCTGCATCTCGGGTTTCTGCGCCGCGAGCGTCGGCTGAAGAAATATTGCGGTGCCGAGGGCAACGAACAAGCGTATCGAGCGGTTCAGCATGGATTATCTATCGGTCGTATCCAGCCAGCGGCAAGCGTCGCGTTCGAGCCACAGGCTGCATTGGGCTGTAAGTGAGATTGCGTTTCGGCTGACCGCTATCGTCGACTTCGCTGCTCCGCCGACTACCTGCGAAAGGTCGGCACCGATCGCCACCGCATCGGTTGCTAATTGACAACGAGGCAAGCTGCTTCTTCGGTGCTGCGGACGTAGATGCGCCCGTCGCTGTATGCCGGTGTCGACCAGCATTTGCCGCTCAATACTTTTTTGCGACCCGTCTCGTTGTAGCTGTCCGGTTTTGCGTCAGCTAACACGACCTCGCCCGAGTCGCTCAGGACGACAAGGGTTTCGCCAACCAGGATGCAGTTGCCGGGGCCAAATCCACGTTTGGACCATTTGATCTCGCCGGTTGCCAATTCGACACATTGCAACGGTGCATCACCATACTTTTTAAATTCGAACAGTCCGTACAAGTGTCCGTTGTGGACCACCGGCGTGCTCCAGTGATTCATCAATTCGTTTGCTTTGAACCACTGCTCATCCGGTTCCGATTTACCCGTCACTTTGAAAAGTCCGGCACCGACGCCGTATCCGGCCGAGCAGTAAACCAGGTCATTTTCGATCACGGGTGATGCGGCGGTGGAAACACTGAATTTGAAGAAACTCTTCCACAGTTCATTTCCATTTTCGGGGTCGACCGCGACCAGGCCCGACTGCATGAAATAGATCAGTTGTTGCTTGCCGTTGATGGTCGCGAGTCGGGGCGTCGCGTGCGTGAGCATTTCGTCGCCGCTTTTCCAAACCAGTTCGCCCGTGTTCTTGTTGAATGCCATCATTGATTCACCGGGCCCGCCACCGGCAATATAAAGTCGATCGCCATCCATCAACGGAGACGTCGCATTCATCCATTTGATGTTGCGGCCAGCATGTTCGGTCATGATGTCGCGTTGCCAAATTTGCTGGCCCGTCTTTGCGTCCAATGCGGTTAGTTTCAGGTGCGAGTCGTAGACGAAGACATATTTGCCGTCGGTGGTGGGCGTCGACCGGGGGCCGTCACCGCCCTTGTTGTCGGGGGCTCCCGCGTTGCCGCCACCGCTGTTGTAGTCCGATGAACTGAGCGGAGTGCTCCAGAGTTCTTTGCCATTGTCGGCATCCAATGCGATGCAATGTTCGGTCCCACTTTTGTCCACGAGTGTGAACGCGCGGCCATCGGCAACGGCGAACGAACTGAACCCCAGTGGCGTTGGTGCTTTCCAAAGCACCCTGGGACCATTGGTATCCCAGTTGGGGTTGCTGATCGTTTCATTTGATTTACCGTCGCCCAACACGCCGCGATATTGCAGCCAGTCTTCGCCGTCCACCACGGCGGAAAAAGTGACGACCAGGACAGCGGTAGCAAGCGTTCGGAACCATTGCATGGATTGAATCTCTGTACGAATGACGGGGGCAGGACTTCGGTTGTTGCATGGCGCCATGGTCGAAAAGCCAAGGGTCAGCAAGGATCGATGATTTTACTTAGTTTGGGCATTCTTGGCAGTGGCCACAAAGTGCCGCGATTTCCCACCGATTTGTGGGCCTTGGCCAACGGACTGCGTGGCGGAATTCGAGTATGATCAGGGTGTCCATTCGTGATTCCTGGAGAAAAAAGATGAAACGACGTCAATTTCTTGCTGCCTCCGCCGCTGGGGCTCTCGTGTTGTCACGTCCCCACCAACTTTTCGCGCTCGATGCCGACAACATGTATCGCAAAGAAATCGGCATCCAACTGTACACGCTTCGAAATGAAATCAATGAGGATGTCGCAGCGACGTTAAAGGCGGTTGCCGACGCTGGCTACCAGCAGGTGGAGTGCTACGGGTTTCCCAACGCCAAGCCGATGATGAAGGCGGCCGAAGACAACGGGCTGGCCATGAATTCGACGCACTTTGAATGGGACTCGGTCGTCAACCCGGACAAAAAAGGTGTGCAACCGTTTGGCGAGATTTTGGAAGCCGCCAACGACGCTGGCTTGACTCATTTAGTGATCCCTTACTTGGCCGATGAAAACCGAAAGTCGTTGGATGATTACAAGCAGCTATGTGAACGGTGTAATCGCAGCGCCGAAGAAGCCAAGAAAGCTGGCATCCAGCTCTCGTATCACAACCACGCGTTTGAATTCAAACCGATGGACGGCGGAAAAACCGGTTATGACGTTCTGATCGAAGAGTTTTCGCCGGACATGCATTTCGAGGTCGATGTGTTTTGGATCCAGGTCGGTGGAAAAGATCCGGTCGACTTGATTCGAAAGCTGAAAGGCCGCGTGTCGCAGTTGCACCTGAAAGACTTGAACAAGTCGGTCAAGACGCCGGAATACGGCAGCATCCCCAAGGAAGCGTTCGAGGAACTTGGTGATGGCGTGATCGACATGGAGCCGATCATTGATGTTGCCAAGGAAGCGGGCGTGAAAATTTGTCACGTCGAACAAGATCATTCGCCACACCCGATCGAAAGCATTCAGCAGAGCATGGCGTATCTGAAAAAGCTTTGAGTGGGGATGCGGGCGATGATTTTTAATCGCGTTAATCGATAAGCCGTGCGGCCAAATAGGCCGCGGCGGTTTCGATGCGAAAGATTCGTGGTCCCAGTGCAATTGTCTGGTAGTCAGCGTTCGTCGCAGCAGACACCTCGTCCTCGGTCCAGCCACCTTCGGGGCCAACGATGGCGATGACCGATGCCGATGCATTGTCCTGTTGTGACGCCAATCGGTCGCCGGTCGGATGGGCAATCCATTTCTCTGCTGGCAGGTCGTTGTCGTCAAGAAACTGTTCCAGCTGAACAGGATCGCTGACGGTCATCAGCAGGTTGCGTTCGCATTGTTTGCAGGATTCAATCACACCTCGGCGCAGTTTTTTCAGCAGGCTATCGGTCGGCGGACGTTGAGTCCGCTGTGCAACGATCGGCGTCACTTGTTGCACGCCCAATTCAGTTAGCCTCTCGATCAACTCGCGGGCACGGTCCGGTTTGGGGAGCGCGATTCCAAGATGCAGTTTTGTCGCCGGCTCACGATCGACGACTTCGGCTGGCTTCGCGAGGCAGTGGCATTCGCGTCGATTGACTTGCGTCACTGTTGCGTCCGCTTGGTGGCCTCGTCCATCAAATAACTCCAGTGCATCATTGGCTTGGGCTCGCATCACGCGCAAGGCGTGCTGAGCTTCGGTGTCCGAGAGCGAGACGAGACCGCCCTCGGGTGGTAATTCGGGCACGTAGTAGCGTCGCGTCATAGCGGGTTAATCGGTCCGAAGGTCTGATATTTAAGTTGCCGGCACGTTCTGCCGATCAACATTGTTAGCTTGCTTTGACTGTTTTGCTATCACGGATGGACCTCTTCTTGCCTCGGTCAGATATAATTTGGGTGATCCCTACTCGCGCCGAGGTCCGCTGATGCAGTACCTTCGTTATTGGTCGCTATCGGAGTCGCCATTTGCCCCGTCAGCGGCGAGATTCTTTTTTTCAGGATCACCCCAGCGTGATTTGCTGGCCTGGATACAGGATCGGATCATCGGCGGGCAACGTTCGGCCCTGGTTGTCAGCCCGAGTGGACACGGTGTGACGACATTACTGCGGAATCTGACGCTCAGCACCGGATTTGATGATTGCGCAGCGGCAGTTGTTTACACCAGCGGTCGTCAGCCGAGTGTCGACCATGTCTTTGCACAATTGGCAAGCGTGCTGGGAGTTTCGCCGCGCCGGCGTCCGATGGAATCGGTGGTCATGGCAATCGATGATTTGCATCGACAATCACTCCGCACAGTTTGGCTGGTCGACGAATTAGGGAAACATTCCGCCGATGCGGTTGCGCAGTTGTCACGTCATCGCCTCTCACTGACCACGATCGCTTCGGTCACACCGAGCCTGCAACGCCTTGTTATCAAGAGCTTGGGTGCCCGCATTGCGCGTACCGAATTCAGGTCATTGAATCATGCCGAGACAAAGCAATATGTGGCCCACTCGTTGCAGGTGGCAGGATGCCGACGGCTGCTATTCAACGAAGCCGCTGTCACCTCGCTCCATCGACACAGTGGGGGACGATTGCGTACGGTCGCTCATTTGGCCGAGCACGCGTTGGTGTTGGGAGCCGAGGCTGGTTTGTCGCAAATCACGCCGCGTGAAATGGACATCGTGCAGCGTGAGTCGAAACGTGCCGCCTGATCCGGTCGATTGCGAAAGCTATTTCGCCTCGATCCTGTAGAGCGCTTCGGCGGTCCGCAAGATCAGTGCGTTGTCGACCACCGCCGGCGACGCCATGATTTGCCCTTCCAGTTGGTTCTCTGCAACGATCTTGCCTTCGGGGCCTGGTTTGATGACGGTGACGGTGCCCTCGTGGGAACCGAGGTAAATGTAGCCGCCAACCATCAAAGGCGACGCGGAGAATTTACCACCGATTCGCTTCTTCCAGACTTCGTCGCCGGTCGTGGCGTCGATGCAACTTGCAATTCCGCTGTCTTCGACCACATAAACCATTCCATCGTGAACCAGTGGGGATGGTTTGGCTGGAATGCTCTTCAGCGATTGCCATTTGACGTGCGTGTCCGAGACGTCGCCGCTACCTTCGACATCAACGGCCCACAGTTCCGGTTTTCCAAATCCGGTCGAAAAGTAGACGACTCCATCGGCAAAGACCGGACGTGGCACCACCGAAAAGCCCTTGCCATGCCGTACACGCCAGATCTCTTTGCCGGTTGCCGGTTCGTAAGCAATCATCCATTGCGACGCCATGCAAATCAATTGTTCCCGGCCTTGCTTGTCGGTGATTGCGATGGGAGTGCAGTAGGCTTTCTTTTGGTCCCCGGTGGGTGCGTCCATTTCAGGTCGATCGGTTTCCCACACAGTTTCGCCTGTCGTTTTGTTCAGAGCCGCTACGTACTGTCGTTCGACGCCATCTTGGATCAGAATCAAAAGCTCTTTGTAGACAAACGGCGAACTGCCTGGGCCAACTGAGTGGACCAACGGAAGTTGACGTTGCCATTGGATGGATCCTGAAGCACGATCCAAGCAGAACGTGCCGTACGTTCCGAAGTGGCAATAGATGCTGTCACCATCAATCACAGGAGTGGGCGATGCGTAACTATTGAGCGAGTGGATAGCGTCCGGTTCCGTGACGGTGGTCAGGTCGATCGTTTTTTGAACGTCGCCGGATTTCAGATCGATGCTGATCAATTTCAACTCGATTTGCTTAGCCACTTGCAACTGTTTGAATTTCTTTGCTTCGATGCCCTGTTTGGTCATCATCGCGATTTTCTCTTCTTCGGTTGGGAAAACTTCGATCGCGGTGGTAACCCAAATCACATTGTCTGCGACCACGGGGGATGACCAGGCACGGCCCGGCAATTCGGTCTTCCAAGTGACATTTTTTGATTCGTCAAAGTGAATCGGTACGTTTTGACCGAGTACTTTTCCGTCACCGCTTGGACCGCGGAATTGCGGCCACGTGTCAGCGGTGACGGTGGTGCAGCATGCAATTGCGGCCAGTACAGTCAATGGAAAATGTCGCATGAGAATCAAACTGTGGGTGGGATGAAGGAGGGAGTGTGTAGCGAGGCACAGATATTGTAACTCGATCCGGGCGGACTTTGAAAAGACCCCCGCAGCGTGTTGCGGATCGCGGTCGATGGGGACTCAGTAGCTGGTGGTCGACGAATCGTTGGTGACATCGATCGGTGGTAGTCCCATTTGCTCCCGGGCGGGATCCAAGATCGCGGAGGTGGCACTAGCACCCACGCGAGTCACCCCCATTTCTTTAACGGCGATCAGCTTTTCCAGATCACGGACGCCACCCGCTGCTTTGACTTGCGTTGGCTCGGTGGCGTGATCAAGCATCAATTGCAGGTCTTCGATGGTCGCACCACCGGTTCCAAAACCAGTGGATGTTTTGACCCAGTCGGCTCCAGCGGCACAGGAAATCTCGCACAGTTTCTTCTTGTGGTCGTCTTGCAGGTAGCAATTTTCGAAGATCACTTTCACTCTCCGCTCGCTGGTGTGGGCCAAATGGACGATCGCTTTGATCTCGTCCCGTACATAGTCCCAACGCTCGCTCAGCACACAGGAGATATTGACGACCATATCCAGTTCGATCGCGCCATCCAGGATTGCTTGTTTGGATTCGGCGAGCTTGGTGCTGGTCGTCTGCCCGCCGTGTGGAAATCCGATGACCGTGCTGGGTAAGACGGTGGTGCTGGTGAGGATTTCTGCACAGCGTTGCACGTAGTAGGGCATGATGCAAATGCTTGCGACATCATAGGCAGCGGCCATCTTGCAGCCTGCTTCCAGAGCGTCGGCGTTCAGCGTTGGCGACAGCAACGCGTGGTCGATCATTTTGGAGAGATCGTTGTAGGAGTATTCCATTATTGGATCAGTTTTGTGGGGGGAGAAGGTATTGCTTTGGGAATTTGATGACCGCGTGATGTCGGCTCAGGAAAGTTTGTCGCGATAAACTTTACGCTGCGCCGCATAACTTTCCGCATCTGGTAATTCAGCTTGTTGGGGATCGGCCTCGTTCATCAGCCGCTCCAGAAAAGGTCGGCACCAACCGCAGCCAGTTCCGGCACCGTAGCACTCGGACAACTGACTGGTGACCTTCGGCTTCTCTGCACGGATAAACTGCACCACCTTGCGGCGCGACACGTGAAAACACAAACAGAGGTCGTCATCGTCATTCATTGCCCGCTCCATCGGTGATCAACCAAGTGGCCAATCGGCATGCATCCAGGTAATCGTTGATATCCAGGCGTTCGTCCGCGGTATGAATGTTGCGTTGTCCGCAACCCAGCGTGACCGCTTCGATTCCATGGAGAAACAACCAGTTGGCATCCAAACCGCCGTTGGCGACTTCGGTATACGGCTCGCGACCGACGAGGGCAATGGCCTGCTGGGCCGCGGCGATCGACGGATGGTCTTCGGGCAACCGAAACGCTTCGTAGTCGACGTTGGACGAAAACTCCACGGAACCACATCTGCCTTCGTCGTTTTGTACGTCAGCAGCCGCCTTTTCAAACGCTTCGCGAATTTTCTCTACGATCTTCGTTCGCATCGCCGCGTCGTGACTTCTCGCTTCGGCACGCAGTTGAACCTCGGGTGTGACCACATTGGTGGCTTCGCCGCCGTTAATCACGCCGACGTTGGCTGTGCCAACACCACCGTCCTGGCGAACCTTGCCCAGCCAACCCATGGCGTCCAAGTCGGCGATGGCCCGTGCGGCCATCACGATTGCGCTGGCTCCTTTTTCGGGGGCAACGCCCGCATGGGCTGGGATTCCGGTCAGGCGGATCGTCATCCGTTCTCCGCCGATCGCTCCGTGGGTGATTTTTTCGATTGTGCCGCCATCAAAATTAAAGGCGCGATCGACTTTGCCGACCAATTGAACATCCAGGTTGCGTGCGCCCTCGAGTCCAATTTCTTCTTGGACAAAGAAGCCCAGCACGGCGGGCGGGAAATTTTCGTCGCCGCGTTGCAATCGTTCCACCACCGCGGTCAAAATCGCGGCGCATCCACTGCGGTCGTCCGCACCCAATCCGGTTGCAACGCTGCTGGTGACTTCGTCACCCTGAACGACCGGCTTGGCACCCACGCAGATGGGGACGGTGTCCATGTGGGCCGAAAGTAATGTACGCGGTCCTTTGCCGTTGCCCGGCAGCGTCACGATCATGTTACCGCAGTTGCCCTCGAGTCGTGTACGCGTCTGGGCACCGTCAAATTGGATCTGTGCAGCGTCGACTCCGGCGTCGACGAGCGACTGTTGAATTGCTGCAGCAACCGCTGCTTCGTCTCCGCTTCGGCCCGGAATTTCCGTGATCGAGAGAAAACGGCTCAATGCGGTCTCTTTGTTGACTTCGTTAGCGGGCATTCTGCGGTTACACTTTCTAGCTTCCCCTGCGACTCGCCTCGCAAGGTGGGACGGTGACAGCCGAGTGATCGTCACGCGACCCCTTTAAATTAACGCATTGCTTCCCTTTTGCCGACTCGAGCGTTCGTGAACCTGCCCGTCGTTGATACAAATTCCCGCGAAAATCTGGCTTCCGAGCCCGGATCGCGACGTCATCTGTTGGATGTCGATACGGGCGGTTTGAAGCGATGGTTGCGAGAGAATGACCAACCAGCGTTTCGCGCCAAGCAGATTCTCCAGTGGGTTTATCAGCAGCGCGTGACGGACTTTCAGCAAATGACCAATCTGCCGCAAGCCCTGCGAGATTCATTGCAGCAGTCGTTTGTCGTTTTTGTGGCCAGCGAATCAGAATCGGTCGCGTCATCCGACGGAACCGAAAAATTATTGGTGCGGCTACCGGACGGAGGTGAAGTCGAATGCGTATTGCTGCGTGATGGTGTTCGTCGCAGCATTTGTGTCAGCAGCCAAGTGGGTTGCGCGATGGGCTGCGTTTTTTGTGCCAGTGGTTTGGATGGCGTCGATCGTAATTTGACGCGGGGCGAAATTCTGGAGCAGATGCTTCGTCTGCAAGCTCGCTTGGCCGATGGCGAACGGCTCAGCCACATCGTCATGATGGGAATGGGCGAACCATTGGCGAATCTTGATTCTGTTCTGGGGGCCCTATCGGTTGCCAAGGATGCCGAAGGTTTGGGGATCAGCCCTCGGCGAATCACGATTAGCACGGTTGGGTTACCACCGGCGATCGATCGCTTGGGTAAAAGCGGTGTGCCATACAACTTGGCCGTCAGTCTGCACGCTCCTAACAATGCGCTGCGCAGCGAACTGGTGCCGGTCAATCGCAAGATCGGAATTGACGCGGTGTTGGATGCAGCCGATCGGTACTTTGACGCAAACGGTCGACGTTTGACATTTGAGTACGTCTTGCTGGGTGGGATCAATGACTCGGCTGAACATGCTCGCGAACTGGTCGGGATACTTCGGCACCGAACGGTGATGCTGAACGTGATTCCGTACAACCCGGTTCAGGGACTGCCCTATGAG
>JABDKS010000494.1 GCA_013002105.1 Pirellulaceae bacterium
GCTCCGATGAAAGTAGCCGTCACGCTCCGCCGTGGCGAAGCCCGACCGAAAAGCCGTCTGTCCCGAACCATTCGGATCGTAGTGAAGAGCGTCAACTGGTCAGCCAAACACTCCGACCAAGTCTTTACTGTAGTCACACACAAAGTCGTGACGAAGCCCGACCGAAAAGCCGTCTGTCCCGAACCATTCGGGCCGTAGTCACAAGCATCAACTGGTCAGCCAACACTCCGACGAAGTCTTTACTGTAGTCACACACTAAGTCGGGCTACATCACGACGGAGCGTGCTGGCTCCGATGAAAGTAGCCGTCACGCTCCGCCGTGGCGAAGCCCGACCGAAAAGCCGTCTGTCCCGAACCATTCGGATCGTAGTCACCAGCATCAACTTGTCAGCCAAACACTCCGACGAAGTTTTCGCTGCAGCCATACACAAAGTCGGGCTACATCACGACGGAGCGTGATGGCTACTTTGAGTTGAATCTATTTTCGTCGTTGGCGGGAACTCCGATGCGAGCGGCGTCGAGTGGCTCACGGATTTTGCTTCATTCGCCCAGACAAAATCAGCGCGAAAAAGATCGGAATCGCTAAGATGCGGTAGAGTGCCGGACCAAATACGACGGTCGCGTTGAAAATGATAAACGCAAAAAACGCGTGAACAGTGAAATCGACGCCGCGCTTGGTTGCTCGCATTTGGCTTCGCGCAAAAGCTAGTCGAATGACATCGAAGCACCAGGTGAGCGTGAATACATAATTGACCCAAAGGCCTTCGCCTCGCCGGATTCCCGTCAAACGTTCCGTTTCGATTGCCGTGTGCTCCCACGCATGACGGTGACTCCAATCATGTGTGAACGTGAATGCCAGCACAACGTGTGCCAGGTAGGCAAGGCAACCGATCGCCCACCAAACCAATTCACTCTGCTTGGGGACTTGGCCGACAACCCGGCATCGCGCAACCAACAATCGTGCGATGTAACAGGCGACAGCGAAACGAACCGTCCAAACCAGTAGAGTCTGACCGGTAGTCGGATCGATCATGTGCTATCTGGCCGATGTGCAGGACGGGGCGCCACGTGTTGGGCAAGTTCACAGCGACAGAGAACCTGTTCGCGCTGTTGTTCTGTCCGCGCTATTGTTCTGGTCGCGATATCGATCGCGGTGCACACACGGTGGCTGTGCGCCGGTGTTCACCGAGCGAAGAGCAATGATTGACCGCGACTATTTCTGATAGATGCGGATGCGTCGGTATTCGACTTGTCCTCGGTCGCCTTCGAGTCCGATGGGGCCGGCCGATTCGGGCACTTTGAACGCTTCCTCGATCACTTCACCGTTGCAGGTGCAATGTGAGGCGGTGCCTTTGACGTCGATCACCAGTTCATTCCAGTCCTGTGCCCTGTAATGCTGCAGTTGGTTGTAGGGACCGGCCAACGCATAGTCGCGGCACTGCAACTGTGGCTGTCGTATAAACACACCGCTGTCGGCGTTGGGTGTCGCACGAAATTCCAATACCAATCGAAAGTCACCAGCGAATTCTTTCGTTGTCCAAAGTTGTTGGATTTTTCGACCCTCCGGCGGCGTCGTCACAATCAAGCGACCGTTCTTGGCAAGGTATCGGCCATCGGGAGTGACGGTCTGTCCCTCAAACGAAACGGCTTCTTCGACAATGGGCCAGGCCGGAGCATTCTTGTCACGACTTTGCCACCGCTCGCGCCCCTTTTTCATTTGTTCGGTCGTCGGGCGAAATCCCCATCCGGTCAGGTCCTTGCCGTTGAACAGAAGCTCGTAGCCAGGTTCGAGATGAAATTCTTCGTCGGGCGGATCGACCAGTCCGGTGGTTTCCAGAATGGGTACCAATGCGGCCCGCCACTTTGCGTAGCCCACTTGATTGGGATGCAGTAGATCGGGGAACTCGTCTTTCTTGGCATCACCGTCGGGATTGGCAAACAGTGTCCACGTATCAAGCACCGTGACTTGCGGATCCCCTTTGACTTTCTGTGCGTACAGTCGATTGATCTCTCGAATCTTTTCGGCTGGACGTTTTTTCGTTTCGCTACTTGGAAAGACATTGCACAGAATAATCGGCATCTCGGCGTTATGTTTCTTCATCTCAGCGATGATCAACTGAACGTTATCGGCAATGGTTGCCGGCTCGGCACCTTCCTCCAAGTCGTTGGTGCCCATCAGCATGACCACACCAGCGGGTTCCACATCCAGGACATCTTGTTGGAGCCGAATCAGCATGCCGCGCGTGGTGTCGCCGCTAATGCCGCGATTGGCAACCTTCATACTTCCAAAATCGCCACGAAAATCATCCTGCCAGCCTTGTGTAATCGAATCACCAAAAAAGACGACCGCGCCCTTTTGTTGCTCGGTCGCGGCAGCGAATTTCGCACGACGATTCTTCCACAGGTTTTGAAACCATTCGTAACGCCGAATCGGCCCGGCACCGGGAAGTCCGTCGTCAGTATCGGGTAATGCGAGCTTGTGTGTCGGTGCTGTCGCCGTCTCCTGTGCCGGCAGATTTGGAAACGCGCAGCCAAGGCAGATCGCAAAGATCAACGAGCATCGAAACATGACGGAATTTCTCCGAGAGATGGCCAGGGAATTGGGTCCGTAGTTTACACCGAATCAACCCAGGTATTGGAATTGGCGTTGGTTTGCCAGATCATCGTTTGCCCAATCTCATTTCGACAACCTTTGTCATCGAAAGCGGCTTACCCATTGGTTCAGCAGGATTTTACTGTCGTACTGCAGGCCGGGACCGGTCCTGGCCAGTTGGCTTTGTAACTCGCTTGCGGTTTGCGATTGGCATCCACGCGAGTTGGACGATGTCCCATTGAGACACGACACGCTGTATTGGTCCCTCGATTGGAGGGACTTGATCCACCATCGATGCCAGCGCAGTCATTCGCAACGCTATTCCACAATCGTGCTGCGGTGCGGGTAAACTGTTTGGAACTCTTTGGGATCCAAACACATGATGAAATATTTTTACATGTATGTCGTCGCGATCACGCTAGTGATTGGGAACGTCCACGCATTTTCGGATGACGAATCCACGGCGCCGGCAACTGTTCGGCTAGCGACATTTGACATCGACGTGACCCCGCCGATTGGATTCATGATGGCGTACGACCGAGTTCGCCGCGTTGACGAACTTGGTCTGCGATGTCGTGGCATCGTGTTGATCGGTAGCGAGCAACCGATGGTCGTTTGTGCCGTTGATTGGATCGGAATAGGCAACGAAGCTCACGATGCATTTCGCGACACGATCGCGCGTGCCGCGGGAACGACGCGTGAGCGTGTTGCTGTGCAAACTTTACATCAGCACGATGCGCCGCGATGTGACTTTACAACCGAGCGTTTGCTCAACGAGATCGGCGCCTCGGACTTGGGGCCCCATGAAGGATCGTTTGCTCGCGAAGTACTCAAGCGACTCTCGGACGTCGTAAAAGAATCCTTGCCAACGGCGCAGACGGTCACGCATGCTGCGGTGGGTGAAGCCGAAGTAAAACAAGTGGCGTCGAACCGTCGGATCCAAGATGAATCAGGAAAAGTGGTGCAGACGCGGTACACGACTTGTCGTGATCCACACATC
>JABDKS010000502.1 GCA_013002105.1 Pirellulaceae bacterium
AAGTTGATTCGTTGGAGTGAACCTGGGGCTGCGGCTTGCTCGCTGAGACGAGCAATCCTGACCCCAGGCTATCACCTGTCGCCGCTTCGCGGCTAATGAACACGGGTAAAATGCGAGTTCTTGCAAAGCGCGCTCTGCAATCATCTTTGCAACTCAAACGAGAATCGATCGCGGAATGACGCAACATCAAAACTCGCAGCAATCGCATGTTCTTGCGGCGAGACGACTCAAACCGAAGGAAATCAAAGCCCCTTCAAGCCCTGGGCCAGGACCTGTCCTGGCGCAACTGTGCCAGGACAGGTCCTGGCCTACGATTGATCCCACGTATTAAGTAAAAATGCTTTAGCGGCGAGTTTCCGAAGATCAGCGAAACGACGATCAACGAAACGACGATCGGGTAACGACGATCAGGTAACGACAATCGGGAAACATCGAACACTGGATTGCGTGAAACTGAAATTGTCAGGCTCATCCCCCCCGAGAAACGGCTAATACGAACCGGCAAAGACGGAATCATCTACAAAATCCGAAAAAACCTACCTTCGTTCCCCTCGGATCGCCGAAACAACCAACAACACCGGTCTGAGAGGCCGTTCGAAGGCAGGGTTGTCACCCGCAACACCATGTTGGTGCCTGCAACGATGACTTTCATCGCTAACCGACTACTTCGAGCGTCTCAATAGAGACACCGGAGCGAAACAGAACTGTAGGGAGGCATTTTCAATGCGACGCAAGTACTTAGGATTGGCGATTGCCGCGATTGCCGCTTTTGGACCTATGCAGGCCCAAGGTGGTGACCGAGAAATCGCAGAACAGATCATTCAGCGATTGCAAACCAATCGCGATTCAGGAGCCCTGAAAAACTTCACGCTCGACATGAAGGTCGATCAGGGTGTCGTTCTCTTTCGAGGAAACGTCAACGGGAAGGACCAAAAAGACTTGGTTCTCAACGCTGCACGCGGAATCGACGGGATCAGTAACGTCCGTGACGAGTTGACGGTCACGGCCGTCAAACCAGCAGACGTCAAACCAGCTGAGGCCGCCGAGCCTCAACAAGCATTTTCGCTGCGAGAAGCTCTGGCAGAGGAAGCTCGCTTGATTATGGCAGAAGAGATTGCCAGCAACCCGGTGGCGACAGAGCAAGTTGCGGAACTGCAACCCTTTGCCGTCGAGCCGATTGCCGCGGTGCCTGCTGCGGCACAGCCAATCGCTGAATTGGCGACGGGCGAGTTGCCGGCATCGGACGCTAGCGAAGTTTCGACTCTCGCGGTTGTCCCTGGCGAAATTCGTCCGGCAGCAGCGACTGAGTTGGCCGCTGCACCATCATCGAGCGATCAAAAGATTGTCTCGAGCGTGGTGAGTGCTCTCGGGAAGGCTCAAAAGGCGGGTGCCTTAAAGGGCTTCGGCGTTGATGTCAAAAGCAACGATGGCGTCGTATGGCTCAAGGGCCGTGCGTCATCGGCAGCACAACGCAACCGAATTCTGCAAATTGCCGAATCGACTCCAGGCGTAAATCGCGTGCGAAATTCGATTCAGATTCCAGCACAGGTTCAACCTCAGGCCAAACCCGCCTTGCCCGCGCCACCGGCGATTGCAAAGGTGAACACGCCAGTGGCTCGACCCGCTAGCAACCGTTTGGCACCTGTATCGGTTCAGCCTGTGCCGCAACCGGTTCGGGCAACCAACCGGGTTCCAGCAGCCATGGCCGCCGCACCGATGAACGTGCAAACCATGCAGGCACCTTATCGCGTTGCACCGCACATGGCCAATCAGCCATTGAGAACACAACCTGTTCAAGCCACGATGGGTGCACCGACCATGGGTGCACCTGCAATGGGACAGCCCGTACCAGTGGGCGGCTACACCGGCGGCGTCGGAGCACCACGTTACGATTCACCGAACTTGCCGAACTATGCTTGGCCAGGTTACGCAGCACATCCAAACTACGCTGCGTTGACTTATCCTCAGCAATACAGCCCTTCGGCTTGGCCCTACATCGGTCCTTTCTATCCCTACCCACAAGTCCCCATGGGATGGCGTAAGGTTAGCTTGGAGTGGGACGACGGTTGGTGGTTCCTGGACTTCACCGATCGCTAAGCCTTTGCTGTCGACGTAACGTCGACAGCGAGGCCCCGATTGCTACTAGCAATACACAACTGCTAGCAAGACAGTTCTGAACAACGCACCGCGAGCAGATTTTCTGCTCGCGGTTCTTTATTGGGGGGGGGCGCGATCGTGACCCACTGCAAGCTTTGCAGCCGAAACGGTTTCTCGGAATCTTCGGAATTATCCGCAAGATCGTCCTAAGTTCACACGATAAGACTCTTACACAGCAGGCGCGTCCCGATTTTTTGGAGATGGCCTCGATGTCAGAAGACCACTTAAGGTTTCTAGCGATGACGACTTCCCAGATCGATGACACGACCATGACACGCCCGGCGACACGAACTATCGCAGGCCGATTGCTACTTGGGACATTTGCCCTTGTTGCGATTTCCACATCGGGGTGCTTCGGTGTCACCGGTGGATACAACCTCGGTATCCTCGGGTTTCCAATTCCAGTGAGCCCCTACTTGCAACACAAGCAAGAAGAGAAGTTTTGGAAGCATGAACGATACGATCGCGTTCCGATTCTCGGACCCGCCACATCCGGTGGTAACATCATCGCGCTGGATCCACCCACCGACGACGAAATCATGCACGCGTTGGAAACGGCACGACCGGTTCAAGGTGGCATTCCGCTGATCTACGAAAAACAACGAAACGACGTTCGCATCATCAAAGAAAAGATCGCCGATTATGTTGACCCACCGCGGTTTTATCCACTCATGGGTCCTGCTCAGTTGCACCACGCTCACTACAAGTGCACGATCTACTTTGACGAGAAAACCACAATCGGCTATCCCGTGCCGCATACCTTGCACGATCGCGAAGCCATCGAGGTGGTCTACATTGACCACAACCACTTCCACATGGTCGGCAACGTCGAACCTTACACGACGCCGAATCTGTAATTCGATTCACCGCGATCTGATTGAACAACCAAAGCCATCCCGTTTCGGGATGGCTTTTTTGATGGCGTCCGTTCTCGAGCATTTTTACTTAATATGAGGAATCAATCGTAGGCCAGGACCTGTCCTGGCACAGCTGCGCCAGGACAGGTCCTGGACTACGAGAAAACTAAAATTGCTCTATTGCCGTTCGGATCCCTTCTCCGACTCGAATGTTCGTCGCCAGCCACCGTTGACGTTGAAGACTTGACCGGTGCTAAACGTGTTTGCCGGGTTCGCGGCGTAGACGACCGCCTGGGCAACATCTTTAGGACGCCCCCAACG
>JABDKS010000549.1 GCA_013002105.1 Pirellulaceae bacterium
GCTGCAACCACTGCATCGGTTCGTATTGATCCAGCGGTGCAGTCGGCAGACTCGTCAACGCGGCGGTCGATACTTCCTGTAACAAATCGTCCACTTCGACCACTGCCAGCAAGTGATCACCTGTAATCGAACGAATGAAACCACACAAACGGTCTCGCGTTGCATCGACGTAGGCCGCAAGTGCTTCTGCGTCGCGTTGTTTGATTCGATCGATCAATTCCGCGTGTGCGGGTGGGACCTGGTCGTCGCTGGCGCCTGTTTCGTTAGAATCCATTTTCGAGGCCCCCGGTACAGAAGGTTTGGGTCATGGAGCATTTGGCGCAACAGTGGGTCACGCGAAAGGTCGCTGGCATTGAGTATAGACGGGTAAATCGCTGTGTTGGACTTTAGAGCCCGTCGTGGCGTTTGAATTGCATGGATTCCGTTTAGAATAACCCAACGCATCTATTTGTTTGCCATTACGCTGCATGGTTCTGCATGTCCACGGATCCGCCCTCCTTCGATGGTCCGCCCAAACCGGGATCCGCTGTAAAGGGATCTGCTGCATCGGGATCCGCTGCGTCGCGAGCTGCTAAGGGCGGGCTGGCGTTGGATCCTGATTCACAGTCGTCGCAACTGGCCGCGACGATTTCGATCTTACCGCCTACATCAGGCGATGATTCGGACGAGATCTTGGAAGCCTGTTTGGAGCGGTTCGCCGAAGTCGCACCGTTGACGGATCGGGCAGCGTTGAAGCAGTATCTGCCGGATGCCGATTCAAAAACGGTTCAATTCGTTTTGGTCGAGTTGATCAAGTTGGACATGGCGATGGCTTCGGAGACCGGTACCGTTCCGCTGATCGAAAGCTATTTGGATGATGTCGGTGATGCACTGTCACTCGGTCGCGTGCCGGTCGATTTGGTCATGGAGGAAGTTCAGTTGCGGCGGGAAGCCGGCGAGGAGCCCGATCACGAAGAGTACAAGCGACGGTTTCCGCAGTTTGATGAAGTGGTGAAACAACTGTTGGGCGTCTCGGTCGAAGTGACCGCGGCAGTGAAGAACCGCGCGGGACCGCCCGAATTAGAAATCGGAAGTCGGGTCGATGATTTTTTGATCATCCAAACATTGGGCAGTGGGGCGTTCGCCCACGTCTATTTGGCAAAACAGATTTCGATGGCGCGGTTGGTCGCGTTGAAAGTTTCGCGTGGGACGGGGGATGAACCGCAGGCGTTGAGCCAATTTGACCATCCCAACATCGTTCGCGTCTTTGATCAGCGTGAACTGGACGAGCCGCAAGTTCATTTGTTGTACATGCAGTTTCATCCCGGCGGCACATTAGCCGACGTGGTCAAGTTGGTGCGTCGACATTCGCCGTCAGATCGTGACGGCCAACTGTTGTTGGACACCGTCGATCGCCAGTTGTTGCAAGCGGCACAGGCGGTTCCCGAACGCTCGTCGATTCGCAAGTGGATCCGGCAAGCCCAGTGGCCGATGGTGATCGCGTGGATGGGTGTGCAATTGGCCCGGGCTCTGGATGACGCGCACAACCGCGGTGTGTTGCACCGTGACGTCAAACCGGCGAACGTCTTGTTGTCGGCCGAAGGCATTCCGAAACTGGCAGACTTCAACGTTAGTTTTGCCGGTGCGGCGGGTCGCGCGGGTGCGGCAGCCAGCTTTGGCGGATCGATCGGCTACATGTCCCCGGAGCACCTGCGCGCGATCTCTGCCAGTGCGATGGACGCTCCGGTGGACGTCAGCGAACAGGCGGATTTGTATTCGCTGTCGATCTTGCTGTGGGAGTTATGGCAGGGGACGCGTCCGTTTGATGTCCCGTCGTCACCGTCGTCGTGGAGTCAAGCGGTATCGCAACAGTT
The DNA here is from genome assembly GCA_013002105.1 of Pirellulaceae bacterium. The sequence goes on from JABDKS010000549.1 coordinate 1,854, forward strand.
GGAGGCGCGTGAGTGTCCTCTGAAAAAACCCGATCGTTGTGGAACTGCCGCCGAGCGAGCATTGGAAGAAACTTTACGATGCGGCATGAATTTCGACCCGGCCGATCGACCGGAATCGGGCGCCGAGTTCGCTGGTCGATTGAAACTTGCGTTGCACCCCGAGGCAGCGAAGTTATTCGATCCGGGCCCCGACACGCTGCGTCTACAAATACTGAAGCGATCACCGTGGATATTCGCCGCCCTCGTGATGTTGCTGCCGAACGTTTTTGTGATGTGGTTTAATTTTGTTTACAACAGCACAGCGTTGCTGGGCAAACACAATGTCAAAGGGACGAACGAATACATTCCGCATTTGGAAGAGTACTTCGAAAACTTGGCAATGGTCGTCTCGGCCGTCTGCCTGGGTATCGGAGTCTGGTTTTTTCTGCAATTGACCGACGCGTTGGTGCAAGCGGTCCAACGTGCCAAATCGGATCAATCCGCTAATGCGAAATCGTTGTCCGCGGTAATGTATTTGGGACAAAATGCGGCACTGATTGGTGGGTCGCTGTGGGCAATTGCCGGGTTCGTTTATCCGATCGCTTTGACGAGCCATTTTGATGCGTTGCCAATCGGCGAAGCCGTGCGGTTTTTCTTCTCGTTGGTGATCTGCGGGGGAGTTGCGGCGATCTATCCGTACTTTGGAATGACGTTGCTGGGGACGCTGATCTATTATCCACGGTTGATCAAAAATACGATGCAAGACGACGAATTTGATCGACGGTTTTCTTTGGTCGTGCGTCAGAGTGAACGGTTTCTGATTGCGTCGGTGGTGATCCCGCTGATCGGAGCGACGCTGCTGATTTTCTCGGACGCGGAAGAGAAATTCGTGGTGCTCAGCGCGGTCGCCGCGACGGCGGTCGGAGTGTTGTTGGCGTTCTACGCCTATTTGTCGGTGCAGAAAAACTGGGCACAAATGGCTGAAGTGCTATCGGAGGATCACGCGTCGGTGATTCCCGGTTTGGGGACAGATGATTGAGCGTTCTGGTATCAGAATGCAATCGAGGCTAACCGCGCCCAGGCTCTAGCAAAGTATGATGATGTCCGCCGACGTAGGATGGCGGCAACCGAAAGGGGGACCAATTGTCTCCACGGTGTGAAGTAACTTGTTCAGAGTCCGCGGAGTGTTCCAATGAAGTTTGTCGCTCGTAGGCTATCGTCCACTGCCGCATACGCGTTTCGGTGGACGTTGGTCATTGGGATGGTCACCTGTAGCACGATAGTTGTGTTTGCCGCGGATCGACCAAACATTGTGTTGATCATGGCCGATGACGTCGGGATCGAGGGCTTGGAGTGTTACGGCGGCGCGTCGTACAAAACACCCCACTTGAATCGATTGGCTGCCAAGGGTGTGCGGTTCACGCACGCCTACTCTCAGCCACTTTGCACGCCAACGCGCGTGCAGTTGATGACCGGTAAATACAACCATCGCAACTGGACTTCGTTTGGGATCTTGGATCCAAAAGAAACGACCTTTGGACACGTGCTGAAGTCAGGGGGTTACGCGACCGGCATTTTTGGCAAGTGGCAGTTGCAATCTTATGATCCGCCCGATCTGCCCGGCGCTAACCAACGTCGCGGCACTGGAATGCATCCCAAAGACGCCGGCTTTGATGAGTACGCGCTTTATCACGCATTGCACACCGAGGACAAAGGCTCGCGTTACGCCAATCCGACGATGTTAGAGGGAACCGCCGGCACGGATGGTGAATTGAAGACCTACTCGCAACGCTACGGTGAAGACGTCTGGGTGGAGAAGATCCTGGACTTCTTTGACCGACATCGCCAGCAGCCCAAATTTGTCTACTACCCCATGGCGTTGCCGCACTGGCCGTTTGAACCGACTCCGAATTCTGATGACTGGGATCCCAACAACGTTCCCGAAGCCGACTTGCGGTACGCCGGTGACATGATCGAGTACATGGATACGACGGTGGGGAACTTGATGCGTGGTTTGACGGATCGAAAATTGGCCGACGATACAATCGTGCTCTTCTACAGCGATAACGGGACGCACCTACAGGTCACGTCAAAAATGCAGGACGGTCGCATGATTCAAGGGGGCAAAGCGACATCGCAGCAAACAGGTATACATGTGCCCTTGATCGCACACTGTCCGAAACGTTTCGAGCCTTCGGTTTGTCACGATCTGATCGACGCGTCGGATTTTTGGCCCACGCTATTGGACTTGTCCGGCGCCGAGTCGGTGGACGATTCTGAGCGTGACGGGATCAGTTTTGCGCCTCGATTGCTGGGCCAAGACGGTCCGCGTCGCGAGTCGGTGTTTGTTTGGTACGATCCACGACCGGGTTGGGACAAAGAACGGTTTCGACGTGAAGTCTTTGCGTTGAACAAGAATTACAAGCTGTTTCGCACGGGACGGTTGATGCGATTGACCGAACGACCGCTGGAAGAGATCGCGGTCGATCCGTTGGCCACGACTGCCGCCGATCGCGCAGCGAAACAAGAGTTGGCGAAGGTGATTCAATCCGCCATGTCGGGCGTGGATGAACCGCCACGTGTCGATGCTTATGGCAATGTCGAACACGATTTCACGTATCTGCCGGTCGACCGAAAGGAAACGGATCGGATCACACTGGAGTTACTGCAGACGGGCAAAGAGATCGTCTACGGAGATCCATCGATTCCCCAGCATCGACTCTGGGTGTTTAATCCGCTGGACATCCAGCCGGACGAACTGCGTCCTTGCGTGGTGTTCATTCATGGCGGGGGTTGGGGCGGTAAGCCGGAGTCGCTGGCCGCTCAAGCGGTCTATTTGCAGCGGCGTGGAATCAATACGGTGTCGATCCATTTTCGATCGCCATCGGGCGAACTGACGCCGGCGGATACCCTGCGTGATGCGCGGAGGGCCTATCGTTGGATTGTCCAGCACGGCAAAGAGCACCACATTGATGTTGACAATCTGGTTGTCAGTGGTGGATCCGCCGGTGGGCACCTTTCGTTGGCACTTTGCACCATCGCTCTGGACGACGATCCGGTCATCGATCACCTGCCCAAGGGATTGGTGCTATTGAATCCGGTGATCGATCTGGTCGATGGGTGGAGCAATGGGCGGAAAAAGTGCGAGGCGAAGGGAATCGATCCCAAGAGTTTTTCGCCTGCCCACCATGTCCGCGCCGGATTGCCGCCGACGTTGCTGCTTTCGGGCAGCGACGACGGTTTGATTCCGCCAACGCTGTTGGAGAAATTCCAAGCGTCCATGCAACACGCCGAAAACCATTGCGAGTTGGTGATCTATCCAAACGCCGGCCACGGATTCTTTAACTACGGACGTGACGAGAATCAGTTTTTTCATCCGACGATGTGGCGATTCGAATCCTTCCTGGCGACGGTATTCCCGAGCGTGTCGGAGTAGGCTGACGTTCGGTTCGGGTCGCTATCCGAGGGGTATCGGCGGCGCCGGCACAAACCGTCCAGTTGATAGAATCGGCAAATCGACGTTTCAGCAATCGGGTCTTTGCCAATCAAGTGCCATCAGGAAGCGTGACGGCCTGCGAATCATTCAAGGCAAATCGTTTGATTCGCGATGGTCGCAGCTTAGGATGGAAAACGCTGGAATGTGCGTCTTGCGGGTGGCCGGCTGAGTTTTCGCCAGTACCAAGAATTCAAGTCGCCAAGAATGTCAGTGCCAAGAATTTCAGTTGCCTCAGGGCAGACACAACCCGCGTAGCGATTTGCGCCGCGTCACCAACTTCATCAAGGGAATGTTTTGATGTCATCGTCTATCCGCTTTGTTTGCGCCCTGGTGGCTTTCTTGGCTGTCGGTGTTTTCCTGGGCTCGCCATCCATCGCGAAAGATAAGGGCGGCAGCAAAGGTGGTGGAAAGTCCAAAGCAAAGATGGGTTCGCCCGCGCGGGGATTTTCCAACGGTAATCAGGCTCGATCCGCATCTTCATCGCGATCGATTCCCGGCATGAGCAGTCGTGGAAACGGAAGGTCTTTTTCTGCTGGCCACGCGGGACGTTCGCGGTCGTCCATGAATTTTGGTGTGGTGGTGCCGCAAACGAATCGTCCCGCTTCGTCGATTTCGCGATCGTCGATTTATCGCCCCAGCCTGGTTCCGCCAAGCAGTGGTTTGCCGAACAGTGGGTCGAAAATCAGAGGTTCGAGTGTCCATCGCTCATTCGACAACCGCTACTCCAATCCTTCGCATCACCATCACGGTGGCAACTTTGGCCGACGCTACACCGGCAGTGGAATCTTTTTCTCGTTTGGCGGTGGTTATCCCTACAGCCTGGGATACGGTTCGCGATATGGCGGCGGTTTCGGCGATTCGTTGTTTGGTCCGTATCCGTCGTATTCGTACCATCCATCTTACTATGACTCGCCGTACGCTGGCGGCTACGGATACTCGTACTACGGTGGTGTTTCGCCGTACGTTTCACCGTTGCAATATGGTGCGGCGACGCACTACTACGGTACGGTGCCAGGAGGATTCGTGCCAGCAGGATCCGTGCCGATTGACCCGACTCCACAAACGCCCCTGTATGGCGGCGATGTTCGACCGGATCTGTCGGCTTACGCGCCTGTCGCACCGCCAACAGGCGATCCATCGGATCCCGCTGTTGCGTTGGTGCCCGGCATGATCTTGCCGGATGGGTCACGCGTCATTTCGGTCGGCGCCGTCGAATCGGTTCAAGAGACAGCGGTTCAAGAGGCGGCGATTCAAGAGGCGGCGATTCAAGAGGCGGCGGATCCCGAGTTGCAACAGCCGGGCGAGGTCGGAGCCGATCAGGGTGAGGAAGAACCCGGCGATAGCGAAACCGCACCCGCTGACGCCAACGACGCGGAATCTTGAGTACTTGCCCGCGCCAACGCTTGGGCTGTTCGTGACCGCGGGTTCAGCAACCTGGTCGTCATGATTGTCCTCGAATTCAACCGCAAGTTGGAAGGTTCCGACACGTCGGCGGCGAACGGTTTGATCGATTCCAAATGACGCGTTCGGTTGCAGGTGATTATTTCGATGGACGGTCGTGAGTGATCCATTCGTTATTGCCATCGAAGATCCGCACGGATTGTAGTTGCGGATGTTCCCAGAGCGATTCGATTTCTTGGTGCGTTAACGGATGGTGCAGTTGAAAGTTCACGCACTGGAACCGATGGATCAATTGATGGACGTCGTCAATCGAAACGGTCGGCCCGCTGACACTCAAAAACGGTAGGACGTGATTGCTGCGATGTTCGGCCGCATCTTTCAGTGACGCCAAACTGATCTTTTCGAGATCGATTCTCTGCCAACGGAGGTTCGCCAAGGCAGGCCATGCGTCGGGATCGATTTTTCCTCCCGCCAAACGCAGGGAACCCGTTGCCCGAGGCTGGTCCAATTGCCGCAGCATATCGGCGGGATATGCCAACAGCGATAGGCTTAACATCGCAATGCCATCGATTTGCGACAGTTGCTGGGCATGCGTTGGTGACAGCATATCGCCATGAATGTGCAGCGTCTTCGTTTGGGTGAGCAACGAAAGGTCGCCGGCTTTCGGGGACAAATGAAGATTCAGGTGCAGCGGAAGTTTTAATTGGTTCAACGCTCTGCCATCGGCGTCGGCGTAGTGATGAAGTTCCAGATAGACCGTGGCTGTGTCCAGGCGATTGATCCACGCGATCAAATCGGTCGACACGGTGGGTATTGTGTTTTGCCGATCCAAATAGAACCGTTTGAGCTGATTGCTGGTTAGATCACGATAGGGAATGCTCTGGAGCGATTCTAAATCGCCCATGATCGTATTGATTTCCGACATGCTGTCAGGGCCAATCTGATCGGCGATCCAAGTCGGTAGCATGTTGCCCGACAGATCGCGTTTCCACTCGCCTTGCTGCGTGGTGCCGCGGGACATGTAACTAAGTCCGACATCGCGGAGCATCGTGACGGACCGTTGTCGCTGATAAAACGGATTGAGCGCCAACAGAGACGCGAACATCAAAGCGACTAGAAATGGCAGCCCAATGACCGTTAGCGAAAGGGTCAGTTTTCCGCGCAGTTGAATCAGGCGACAGAGAATAAAGGCACCCAGCGCGGCAGACGCGGAAAGGGCAAACGCCAACATCTGCTGGTCGGTGGCCAATATCACCAGCACGTAGGTCGCAATCAAAGCGGCGATCGCAAAGAAGTGCGGAAGCAATGAACGGCGACGTGATGGTTGATGG